>JBILFU010000255.1:0-3317 GCA_044351405.1 Phycisphaerales bacterium | reverse complement strand
CGCGCGAGCTTCCGCAGCGCCGGGTCCGCCAGCGCCCTGACGAGCACCTCCGGGCCGATCCCGAGGGGATCGCCCATGGTGATGCCGATGACGGGCTGCGCGGCCATACCGAAATGCTAGTGGCGAGGGCGCCAAACGAGCGATGTTCCGACGGCGGACTTTGCGGATCGCGCGCGCGGAGGTAGGTTCCTCCCGCGGCATGCGCCGCTAATACATCCGGGCGACCAGCGTCGGTCACGCAACCCGGGGAGATCCAGGAGCATTCGCCGTGAAGAACGTCGTGTCGATCGTCATCGGGTGGTTCGCCGTGGTTGCGGGGGCGCATGGGCAGGACGCGGTGCAGTGGCGAGTGGAGGATGGGGGGAATGGGCATTGGTACCGATGGGAGCGCCGACCCAATGGCATTACATGGTCCGCAGCAAAGCTCGCATCCGAGCAGATCGGCGGATACCTCGCCACGATCCACTCCGGCGCCGAAAACGGCTTTGTATTCAATCTGACGCTTCCGACCGGAGCGTGGCAAAATCGGTTTGGGCCATGGCTTGGCGGCTATCAACCCGCCGGATCGAGCGAACCCGGCGGTGGGTGGCGCTGGGTCACCGATGAGCCTTGGAGCTGGACCGGCTGGCTTTCGGGAGAACCAAGCAACAGTGGGTGCAGTGGTCCGGAAGATTCACTGCACTTCATTAACTACGGTTCTGTGTGGAACGACCTGCCGGGGGACCTTGGATTCCCCAATACATGCGATAGCCCCAATTGGAGCTTCGTCATCGAATGGTCCGCCGACTGCAACAGCGACAATATCGTCGACTACGGCCAGATCCTCGCTGGCGATGTCGCCGACACCAACACCAACGGCATCCCTGACTGCTGCGAACAAGGCACACCGTGCTTCGACGCCGACGCCGACGGCATCCCCAACTCCCTCGACAACTGCCCCACCACCCCCAACCCCTCGCAGCTCGACTGCAACAACAACGGCATCGGCGAGGCCTGCGAAACCTTCACCGACTGCAACTCCAACTCGCTCCCCGACTCCTGCGACATCGCCTCCGGCACCAGCGCCGACGCCGACTCGAACGGCGTGCCCGACTCCTGCCAGCCGGACTGCAACCTGAACAGCCTGCCCGACGCGTGGGAGATCGCCACGGGCCTCTCCACCGACTACAACGCCGACGGCATTCCCGACACCTGCCAGGGCGCCGTGATGGTGGACTCCACCACCGACAACCTCGGCGCCCCCAGCGGTGACTCGACGCGCGAGCACGTGTTCGCGGCGCTCCCTTTCGCGGAGTCCTCGGTCGACCTCGTCATCGACCTCGTGGGCGACCTCAATCGCGTGAACGAGTACGTCGAGGTCTCGCTCAACGGCGGCGCGCCGCGGCGCTTCTTCGAGGCGGACGGCAACGACTGCCCGGCGACGCCCGATCGCACCGTCATCACGCTGACGCGCGCGGAGTTCAACGCGCTGATCCTGGCCAACGGCGCGACCAACTCGCTCACGGTCTCGCTCGCCGGCTCCGCAGGCGTGGACCCCTCCGAGTGCAAGAACGCGGCGCTGACGCAGTTCCGCCTGAAGTACGTCGGCATCCAGCCGAAGTCGGGCGACTGCAACGGCAACCAGCGCCTCGACGTCGCGGAGACCTTCGACGGAACCACGCCCGACTGCAACGCGAACACGGTACCCGACAGCTGCGACATCGCTCGCGGCGCGGCGCAGGACTGCAACGCGAACGAGGTTCCCGACGGCTGCGAGCTCACGTCGACGCCTGCGCTCGACTGCGACGCCAACGGCATCATCGACACCTGCGACCTCGCCACGGGCGGCACGTCCATCGACTGCGACCAGAACGGCCGCATCGACAGCTGCCAGGTCACCGAGACCCCGGGCACCGACTGCAACGGCAACCTGCGGCCGGACGCATGCGACGTGGCCGGCGGCACCAGCGCCGATCGCGACGGGGACCTGCAGCCCGACGAATGCCAGACCGTCCAGGTCCCCGGCGACTTCACGACCATCCAGGCCGCGATCGACGCGGCGCCGGCAAGCGAGATGCGGATCATCGCGGTGGCGGCCGGCGAGTTCGCCGGGCCGGTCGACTTCAAGGGCAAGCCCGTCGTCGTCCGGGGCGCGGGTGCGGGGCAGACCGTGATCGCGGGCACCGGCGGCGCGTCCGTCTCCGTGGTGCGGTTCATGGGCAGCGAGCCCGCCATCTCGGCGCTCGAGCGCGTCTCGGTGCGCGGCGGCCTGACGGGTACGCCGCTCCCGAGCCTTCCCTCCGCGTCGGCGGGCGGCGGCGTGCTCGGCATCGACGCGGGCACCAGCATCCGCGACTGCGTGATCGAGTCCAACACGGCCGGCTTCGGCGGCGGCGCGTACCTGCTCCGCTGCACGGGCGAGGTGCGCAACTGCGCGTTCCGCGGCAACACCGCGACCACGGACGGCGGAGGGCTGCAGGCGAACCAAGGCTCGGTCCGCGTCATCGACACCGTCGTGGAGGGCAACGTCACCAACAGCCGCGGCGGCGGCCTGCACCTGGTTCAGGGAACTCCGACCCTCACCCGCGTGCAGGTGCTCGGCAACCTGTCGAGCAACCTGATGGGCGGCATCAGCTGGTTCTCGTCGGGCAGCCCGACGGCGCTGCTGACGCTCGAAGGCTGCACCGTCAGCGGAAACACCGCGCTCATCAGCTACGGCGGCATCGGCATCACCGACACCGGCCTGGCGGCGGCCAGCGCGACGCTGCAGGGAACGACCGTCTGCCAGAACACCCCGCGCCCGAACGTCGGCGGCGGACGCTGGTCCGACAACGGCTCCAACACGGTGTGCGACTGCGCGGGCGACCTCAACCTGGACGGCGCGGTCAACGGCGCGGACCTGGGCCTGATGCTGTCGAGCTGGGGCGCGTGCGGCGGGAACTGCCCGTACGACCTCAACGCCGACGGCGTCATCAACGGCGCGGACCTGGGGCTGCTGCTGTCGTCCTGGGGGGCGTGCGGGGGCTGACGGATTTCTCCAGAGAAACGAAACTGCGCAATCGGCGGCCCTTGGGCGGATTCCGTTGCGCCCGCAGGCAAACTTCGGCTATTCCTCTTCGATTCAGGGACCACCGCGTTTCGTCCTCCGGGGTCCGTCCGGGCGTTTGACAGGGAGCCACACACCATGAAGAAGTCCATCGCAATCGGCGTCATCGGTTCGGCGTGCATCCTCTCGTCCGCCGAGGCGGGCACCTCCGGGTACGTGGCCTTCAGCCGCAACGTCGGAGCGAACACCGTGATCGACGTGTTTGCAGTGACGACGAACGCGAGCGACAAGT
>JBILFU010000254.1:0-3334 GCA_044351405.1 Phycisphaerales bacterium | reverse complement strand
GGCGGGCGGATGCTGCTCGAGGCGCTCGGATGCCGCGTTTCGCACATCTTCGGCGAGCAGACGGGCGTGTTCGGCCACGTGCCGGAGCCGCTCGCGGAGAACCTGGTCGAGCTGGCGCGCGCCGTGGCGGCGACGCCGGGCGCGGCATGCGGGTTCGCGCAGGACCCGGACGCGGACCGGCTGGCGATCGTCGACGAGAAGGGGCGCTTCATCGGCGAGGAGTGCACGCTCGCGCTGGCCGCGCTGCGGATGCTGCAGCGCACCGGCGGAGGCACGCTCGCCGCGAACCTCTCCACGAGCCGGATGGTCGACGACATCGCCGCGCGCTTCGCGGGCTCGCGCGTGGTGCGCACCGCCGTCGGCGAGGCGAACGTGGTGGCCGGGCTGCGTCCGGCGCACGGCATCCTCGGCGGCGAGGGCAACGGCGGCGTGATCTTCCCGCCGGTGTGCTGGGTGCGCGACTCGCTGAGCGCGATGGCGCTGGTGCTCGAGCTGCTGGCGCACGAGGGGAGGCCGCTCTCGGAGCTGGTGGCCGCCCTGCCCCGCTACTCGATGGTGAAGCGGAAGATGGAGCTCGCGGCGGTGGGCGGCATGGCGGCGGTGGCGCCGGCGCTCGCCAGGGTGAAGGCGGCGTTCGCGAGGGAGCGCATCAGCGACGTGGACGGCGTGCGCGTCGACTTCGCGGACGGATGGGTGCACCTGCGCGCGAGCAACACCGAGCCGATCGTGCGGGTGATCGCCGAGGCCCCGAGCGAGGCGCGGGCGGCGGAGCTCTGCGACCTGTGCGGCCGCGCGGCGGGGGTCTAGCGCCGGCTCTCGCGCACCGCGTGCGTCATCGGCACCGTGCCGCAGTCGATGTCGACGCAGAAGAAGCCGCCGCGGTGCGCGCGCACCAGGGGCCACATGATCTCGCGGTCGGTGGGCGGGATCGGCAGGCGCTCGACCTCGTCGCCCGGGACCCACTCGAGCCGCCCCTCGTCGAAGTCGCTGTGCGCGATCTCCTCGGGGCGCACCGGCCGCGTGCACTCGAACAGGAAGATCAGCCAGTGCATCTCGCCCTGGTAGGCGCGCTCGCTCACCATGCCGAGGAGCCGCATCTCGTCCTGGCGGAGCACGAGCCCCGTCTCCTCCTCCACCTCGCGCACGCTGCACTCGTGCGGGCTCTCGCCGCGGCTGATCTCGACCTTGCCGCCGACCGGCGAGTACATGTCGACGTTCGGCACCTTCCTCCGGTGCAGCAGCAGGATCCGCCCCTGCGCGTCCCACAGGTAGCAGAGGACCGCCACCTTGTAGGGAAGCGCGGCGGTGTCGTACCTCGGGTCGTGGAGCGTCATCGCGCCGCACCCGCGTGCGCGGAGGCATGCGCCGCGATGCCCGCGGCCGCCACCAGCTCGCGGATCCGGGCGGCCGCCGCGACGCTCGCGGGCGCGAGCGGCAGCCGCACCGCGCCCGAGTCGAGCCCGAGCGAGGCCAGCGCGCACTTCACCGGCACCGGGTTCACGTCGATCGAGAGCAGGCCCTTCGAGAGCGGCAGGAGCGCCATGTGCACCTCGAGCGCGGCCCGGAAGTCGTTCGCGGCGAGCAGGCGGCAGAGCTCCGCCACGCGGCCCGGCACCAGGTTGCTCACGACGCTGACCACGCCGCACGCGCCCACGGCGGCGAAGCTCGGCGTCAGGCTGTCGTCGCCGGAGAGCACCGCGATCCCGCAGCGCTGGCGGATCTCGCTCGCGGAGTCCATCGAGCCCGTGGCCTCCTTGATGGCGACCACGTTCGGGTGGCGCGCCAGCCGCTCGACGGTCTCCGGCGCGATCGCGACGCCCGCGCGGCCCGGGATGTTGTAGAGCATCACGGGCAGGTCGCAGCTGTCGGCGACCGCCATGAAGTGGCGGTAGATCCCCTCCTGCGAGGGCTTGTTGTAGTAGGGCGTCACCTGGAGGCCCGCGTCGGCCCCGAGCTGGAACGCGAGCTTCTGCAGGTGCACGGCATGCGCGGTGGAGTTGCTGCCGGCGCCGGCGACGACCTGCAGCCCCGCGGCGCGGCCGACGCGCACCGCCGCCTCGACGACCTGCGCGTGCTCCTCCTCCGTCAGCGTCGGGCTCTCGCCGGTGGTGCCGCAGGGCACGATGCCCGCGACGCCGCCCGCGGCCTGCCGCCGGATGCCCTCCTCGAGCCGCCGCAGGTCGACCGCGCCGCCGTCCGCGGTGAACGGGGTGACGATCGCCGTGTAGCAGCCGCCGAAGCTCGTCCGTGAACTCATGGGCGCGAGTGTACGCCCGCCGCGCCGTCGATCGCCGCGCGCATCCGGGCGACCGCCGGCCGCAGCCCGGAGAACACCGCCTCGCTCACGATCGCATGCCCGATGTGGAGCTCGGCGAGCCCCGGGAGCGCCGCCACCGGGCCGACGTTCAGGTAGTTGAGCGCGTGGCCCGCGTTGAACTGCATGCCCTGCGCGAGGATCGCCCGCCCGGCGTCGCGCACCTTGGCGAGCTCCGCGAGGGCGGCCGGGGCGTCGCAACGGTCGCCGGCATCGTGCACGGCGTGCGCCCACGGGCCGGTGTGGACCTCGCACACCGACGCCCCGCAGCGGCGCGCGGCCTCGATCTGCGCGGGCACGGCGTCGACGAAGATGCTCGTGCGCACCCCGCCCGCCGCGAGCCGCGCGATGACCTCGCGCACGCGCGCCTCCCGCGACAGCACGTCGAGCCCGCCCTCGGTGGTCACCTCGTGGCGCCCCTCCGGGACGAGCATCGCCATGGCCGGCCGGATGCGCAGGGCCATCGCCACCATCTCGTCGGTGGCGGCCATCTCGAAGTTGAGCCTGCCGCGGTGCTCCTCGGCGAGCGCCAGCACGTCGGCGTCCTGCACGTGGCGGCGGTCCTCGCGCAGGTGCACGGTGATCCCGTGCGCGCCGCCCGCCGTCGCCTCGCGCGCCGCGCGCAGCGGGCACGGCTCGTGGGTGCGGCGCGCCTGGCGCACCGTGGCGACGTGGTCGATGTTGACGCAGAGCAGCGCCATGCGCGGAGCGAGTATAGGAACGCTCCCGCCCGGGCATGCGCGCCGCGGCGCCGGCCCGGACCCGGGTACCATTGCCGCGATGGCCTCGTTCCAGGAACTCCTCGCGGCGCTCGAGAGGGACATGGTCGCGCAGGGCGACCGCGTGCTCGCGCTCTGCACGCAGGCGGTCGAGAGCTACTTCGACCTCGACCTCGCGAAGGCGGCGCGCATCGAGCAGCTCGACACGGAGGTGGACCGGGTCGACGTCGAGATCGAGCGCCGCTCGGTCCCCCTCCTCGGCATGGGCCAGACCGACGAGCACGCGATCCGCAGCGTGCTG
>JBILFU010000004.1:0-21028 GCA_044351405.1 Phycisphaerales bacterium | reverse complement strand
TAGACTCCGCCCGATGGCGACCAGCGGACGGACGTCGGGCACGTCGGGTGCGCACGGGACCGTCCCCGCGGGGGCGGCTCCGGGGCTGCTCCTCGTCATGAGCGGGCCGTCGGGCGTCGGCAAGACCACGATCGTGCACGAGCTGATCAGGCGGTTCGGCGGGCTGTTCTCCGTGAGCGCCACCACGCGCGCGCCCGGCCCGGGGGAACGCGACGGCATCGACTACTTCTTCGTCGACCAGCCCACGTTCCAGCGCTGGATCGACGAGGACCGCTTCCTGGAGCATGCGCAGGTGTTCGGGCGCAGCTGGTACGGCACGCCCGAGGGCCCGGTGCGCGAGGCGCTCGCCAGGGGCGAGCTGGTGGTGCTCGACATCGACGTGCAGGGCGCCGAGAACGTGCGGCGGAAGGTGCCGGAGGCGCTCGGCGTCTTCGTGCTGCCGCCGAGCGAGGAGGAGCTGCTCAAGCGCCTGCGCGCCCGGGGCCGCGAGGACGAGGCCGCGATCGAGCGCCGCTTCTCCGAGAGCAAGAGGGAGATCGACCGGGCGCGGGCGGGGAAGACCTACGACGCGTTCGTGGTCAACGACACGCTGCCGCGCGTGGCGGACGAGGTGGCGGGGATCGTGGCGGCGCGGCTCGCCGCGAACCGCGCCGCTGGCTGAGCGGCCGGGCGCGATCCCGTGTACCGTCCGCCCAACGGCGCCTCGGGCGCCCTCCCGGCGACGGCGCCAGATCCAGCCGAGACGCGCCCGCGTGACGACAAGCAGAATTCCCCTCGCACGCCCCGCGGCCACCGAGCCGCGGCAGGTGATGCTGCGCTACGCGGTGCCCATCGCCGCGGTGCACGTGCTGGCGCTCCTGGCGGCGGTGCCGGCGTTCTTCTCGTGGACCGCGGTCGTGCTCTGCGTGGCCGGCGTGCACGTGTTCGGGCAGACGATCACGATCGGCTACCACCGGCTGCTGGCGCACCGGAGCTTCCGCACGCCCCGCTGGTTCGAGCACCTGCTGGTGGTCGGGGCGCTCTGCTGCCTTGAGGACTCGCCGGCGCGCTGGATCGCCACGCACCGGATGCACCACGCGCACAGCGACGAGGAGGAGGATCCGCACACGCCCATGGTGACCTTCGTGTGGGGCCACGTGTGGTGGCTCTTCCTCCGCAACAGGGACGTGCACCACCGCACGAACTACGAGCGCTACGCGCGCGACATCCTGCGAGACCCGTTCTACATGTGGATCGAGAAGCGGGCCTGGAGCCCGCTCTGGTTCTACGCGGCGCAGTGCGCGCTGTACGCCGCCGTCGCGTGGTGCGCGGCGCTCGCGTGGACCGACGCCGCCGGGGCCGCGGCCTTCGCCGCCGGCGTGGTGGCGTGGGGCGTGTTCCTCCGCACCGTGCTGGTCTGGCACATCACCTGGAGCGTCAACAGCCTGACGCACATGTTCGGCTACCGCAACCACGCGACCGAGGAGAACAGCCGGAACAACTGGCTGGTGGCGCTGGTGGCCTGCGGCGAGGGCTGGCACAACAACCACCACGCGGACCCGGCCTGCTGCTCGGTGCGCCACCGCTGGTGGGAGCTCGACGTGAGCCACCTGGAGATCCGCGCGCTGCAGGCCGTGGGCCTGGCCAGCGAGATCGCGCCCCGGCGCGAGGAGCGCGCGCGGCGGGCGCTCGCGGAGGCGAAGCACGCGGCGCGTGAGGCGGACGACGGCACGGCGGCGCTCCCGCGCGGGGCCGTCTCCGTGCCGGGCGCCGCGGCGGCGGTGCCGGCGGCGGCATCCTCGGCTCAGGCCTCCTCGGGCTCCTCGGCCACCTGAGGCGGGCCGATCACGGCGCCGCCGACGCGCACCAGGTTGGCGCCGCACTCGACGGCCGCCTCGAAGTCGCCGCTCATGCCCATGGAGAGCACGTTGAAGCGGTCGCCGCCCGCGCCGGAATGGCGGATGTCCTCGTAGAGCTCGCGGCAGCGCTCGAAGGTGGACCGCGCGGCGGCGGGGCCGCCCTCGAGCGGGGCCATGCACATCAGCCCGCGCGCGCGCACGTTGACCATCGTCTCGATCTGCGCCACCAGGTGCCGGGCCGCGCCGGGCGCGACGCCGTGCTTCGAGCCCTCGCCGGAGACGTTCACCTCCACCAGCACCTCGACCGGCGTCTCGCGGCGCGCGGCGGCGGCCTGGATCTCCTCGGCGAGCCGCAGGCTGTCCACCGAATGCACGAGCCGCACGCACTCGACCGCCTTCTTGACCTTGTTCCGCTGCAGCGAACCGATCATGTGCCAGCGGACCGGCGGCAGGTCGCCGCCGAGCTCGGAGCGGCGCAGGCGCCACTCCTCGATCTGCGCCACGCGCTGCGCGAGCTGCTGCACGCGGTTCTCCGCGAAGTCCTGCTGCCCGAGCTGCACGAGCTCCCGCACCTGGTCGACGGTCCCGCTCTTGGAGACGACGACGAGCAGCACGTCCTCCGGCCGCCTGCCGGCGCGGCGCGCGGCCGCGGCGATCCGCGACCTCACGTCCGCGTAGCGCTGCGCGAGGGTGGTTCCGTTCGCATCCTGCGTTCCGGTTGCCATGCGCGGAGGATACGCGGATCTTCCCCGGCGCCCGCATCCGTATCCTCGTGCCGATGAGCGTTCACGGCACGACCGACCCCGCGCCCGCGCCCCGGAACGCCCCCTGCGTCCTGATCGTCCGCGACGGCTGGGGCATCAACCCGCACCCCGAGCAGCGCGAGGGCGATGCCACGCGCGCCGCGCGGACGCCGGTCAACGACATGCTCGAGCGCGACTGGCCGCACGCGATGATCCGCACGAGCGGGGAGGACGTCGGGCTGCCCCTCGAGCACGGCGAGCCGGTGATGGGCAACAGCGAGGTCGGGCACCAGAACATCGGCGCCGGGCGCATCGTCGACCAGGAGCTGATGCGGATCACGCGCGCGGTGCGCAGCGGCGAGTTCGCCCGCAACCCGCGGCTCCTGGCGGCGTGCGCGCGCGCCAAGGAGACCGCGCCGGACGGCCGCCCCCGCGCGCTGCACGTGATGGGGCTCGTCGGCGACGGCAAGGTGCACAGCGACTTCGCGCACCTCGAGGCGCTGCTCGAGCTGGCGCACGCGCAGGGCGTGCCCGGGGCGCGCGTGTTCGTGCACGCCTTCACCGACGGCCGCGACACCGCGCCGACGAGCGGGCTCCCCGTGATCGAGCGGCTCGAGGGCGTGCTGCGCCGGACCGGCGGGCGCATCGCCACCGTCGCCGGCCGCTACTGGGCGATGGACCGCGACTTCCGGTGGGACCGCGTCGAGCGCGCGTGGAACGCCATCATGGCGCGGCCTGGCACGCCGGCGGGGACGAGCGCGGCGGACGTGCTCCGCGCGTACTACGCGTCGCCGACGTCGCCGAACATGGCGGGCGACGAGTTCGTCCCGCCCACGCGGCTCCTCGCGGATGCCGGCGTCCCGAGCGACGGCGACGCGGTGGTGTTCTTCAACTTCCGCGGCGACCGACCGCGCGAGCTGACGATGGCGTTCGTGCTGCCCGACGCGGACTGGGCGAAGGCCAAGGGCGGCGGCTTCGCGCGCGACCCGCGCCCGCGCGACCTCCTCTTCACCGCGATGTGCCGCTACGAGGAGGGCCTCCCGATGGAGGTCGCCTTCGACCGGCCGGCCAGGATGCCGGACATCCTCGGCGAGTGGGTCTCGAAGCTCGGCCTCACGCAGTTCCGCTGCGCGGAGACCGAGAAGTTCCCGCACGTGACGTTCTTCTTCAACGACTACCGCGAGGAGCCGTTCCCCGGCGAGCGGCGCGTGCTCGTGCCGAGCCCGAAGGACGTGCAGACGTACGACCAGAGGCCCGAGATGAGCGCGCACGGCGTGCGTGACGCGGTGCTCGCGCGGCTTGCCGCCGCCGACTGCGAGTCGCTGATCGTCGTCAACTTCGCGAACCCCGACATGGTCGGGCACACCGGCAACATGGCGGCGGTGGTGAGGGCATGCGAGACGGTCGACCGGTGCGTGGGCGAGATCGTCGACGCGACGCTCGCCCGCGGCGGGAGCCTGGTGATCACCGCCGACCACGGCAACGCCGAGCAGATGAAGGATCCGCGGACGGGCGCGCCGCAGACCGCGCACACGAACTTCGACGTCGAGCTTTTCGTGGTGGGCCGGGCGTTCCGCGGGGCGCGCCTGCGCGACGGCGGCCGGCTCGCGGACATCGCGCCGACGGTCCTCGCGATGATGGGGCTGCCGAAGCCGGCGGCGATGTCGGGCGAGAGCCTGATCTAAATTGGTCCCGTTCCTCCGGGACAATTTTCAGACGCGAAGTTCCGCCGACTCCGGCGTGCCCTTCCGCAGCTGCCCGGATGATCGCGTCCATGCCTCGTCGAAGACGCGCAATCGTCCCGGGCGTCCCGCACCACGTCGTCCAGCGCGCGGCGCACGGTCGGATGATCCTGGAATCACCTCAGCGCAAGGCGGTTTTCATCAATCTGCTTGGCGCATGGGCTCGCCGGACGGGGGTACTCGTCGGCGGGTTCGTCCTGATGAACAACCACGTTCACCTCTCGCTGACACCTCCGAGCGAGGACGCGCTGGCCATGATGATGGGGCGTGCAACGGCCTGCCTGTCGCGCTGGGTCAACGTCGGCGAACACGATGTGGGGCCGAACTGGCAGGGGGCGTACTACGCATCGCCGATGGACGACTTCCACACGCTCGCCGCGCTCCGATACATCGAGCGCAACCCGGTCGCTGCGGGAATCGCCAGGCGGGCAACGGACTGGCGCTGGTCGAGCGCGGCGTGGCATGCGGGGCTCGGGCCGCGCCCGAACATCATCACGACCGACTACCGGCCCGGCTCGATGGGGCCGCGGGAATGGCGCAGACTCCTCGAGGAGCCTCAGCCGGACGACATCTGCAGGGCCATCCACGCGGCAGGTCGATCGGGCGATCCGCTGGGGGACGACGCCTGGATTGAACGCATGGAAGGCATCATCGGCCGAAGCCTCCGCCGACGCCCTCGCGGAAGACCCAGCAGCCGAAAATAGTCCCGGAGGAGCGGGACCAATTTAGCCGTGGATCATCCGGCCCTCGGCGCCCAGCGCGGCCTCGTGCATGCTCTCGGCCATCGTCGGGTGCGCGTGCATCGTGGCGATGATGTCGTCCACCGTGCCCTCGAGCGACTTGGCCACGCAGATCTCGTGGATCAGCTCGCTCGCGTTCTCGCCGATGATGTGGCCGCCGAGGATCTCGCCGTACTTCTTGCTGACGATGATCTTCACCAGGCCCTCGGCCGCGCCGTCCGCGATCGCCTTGCCGTGGCTCTTCAGGCCGTACTTGCCGACGCGGTACTCGATGCCCTTCTCCTTCGCCGCGCGCTCGGTCAGGCCGACGCTCGCGACCTGCGGGTTGCAGTACGTCGCCCCGGGGATCGCGTCGTAGTGCACGCCGGTCGAGGCGTGGCCGAACATGCGCTCGACCGCCACGACCGCCTCCTCGCTCGACACGTGGGCGAGCCACGGCGGACCGATGACGTCGCCGATCGCGTACACGCCGGGGACGCTCGTCGCGTACGTCGCCTTGTCCTTCTTCTCCAGGTAGTCGGTGACGATGTGGGCCTTCTCGGTCTTCAGGCCGAGCGACGCGTCGAACAGCCCGTCGAACCGTCCCGCGACGCCGATCGCCACCAGCACCTTCTCGGCCTCGATCACGGAGCTCTGCTTCGTGGCCTGGTCCTCGACGGTGACCTTCGCGCCCTTGGCGGTCTTCTCGACGGCCTTGGTCATGCAGCCGAGCTTGAACTCGATGCCCTGCTTCTGGAAGATCCTCAGCGCCTCCTTGGAGATGTCGTCGTCCTCGACCGGCATGATGCGGTCGAGCATCTCGACGACGGTCACCTTGGTGCCGAAGGCGTTGTAGAAGTAGGCGAACTCCATGCCGATCGCGCCCGAGCCGACGATCACCATCGACTCCGGCCGCGCGGGCAGGTTCATGGCCTCGTAGCTCGAGATGACGGTCTTGCCGTCCTTCGGCGCGAACGGCAGCTCGCGCGGCGCGGCGCCGGTGGCGATCAGGATCTTGTCCGCGGTGATCACCACGTCGTCCTTGCTGACCGCGCCGGTGCCCTTGTAGTAGTCCTCGTCGGCCTTCGAGACCTGCACCTTGCACGGACCGCCCGCGGTCTTGCCGGCGAGGATCTTCGCGTGCCCCTGGACGTGCTCGACCTTGTTCTTCTTGAACAGGAACCCGATGCCGCCGTTGAGCGTGCCCGCCACGTTGCGCGAGCGGCCGACGACCTTCGACCAGTCGAGCTTCACGTTCTTCGGGTCGACCTCGAAGCCCATGTCGGCGCCGTGCCTGAACGCCTCGGTGTAGACGCTCGCGGCGTGCAGCAGCGCCTTGGTGGGGATGCATCCCCAGTTCAGGCACACGCCGCCGAGCTTGGAGCGCTCCACGCAGGCGACCTTCTTGCCGAGCTGTGCCGCGCGGATCGCGCCGACGTAGCCGCCGGGTCCGCCGCCGATGACGATGAGGTCGAAGTGCTTCGCGTCAGCCATGGTTCGCTTCCTCGTGCTTGGGTGAAAACGGGCTGCGCATCGTAGGGAAACCGCGGTCGGCACGCGCACGGCGCCCGCCCCGGGGAAACCCCGCCTTTTGCTAGGATCCGCCCCCTCAGGACCTTCCCGGCGTGCGCACCGCGATCATCAGCGACATCCACTCGAACCTGTCGGCGCTGCAGGCCGTCCTGGCGGACATCGACGCGCGGAACTGCCAGCGGATCGTCTGCCTGGGCGACATCATCGGCTACGGCCCGGACCCGGTGGAGTGCGTGGACCTGGTGGCGCAGCGCTGCGAGTGGTCGCTGCTGGGGAACCACGACTTCGGCGTCCTGTTCGAGCCGACCAACTTCAACAAGCACGCCGAGGCCGCCGCGTACTGGACGCGCGACCAGATCGAGGCCGCCGCGAAGGCGGACCCGGAGGCCGGCCAGCGCCGCTGGAGGTTCCTGGGCCACCTGCGGGTCCGCGTCAACGACAACGGCTACCTCTGCGTGCACGGCAGCCCGCGCAAGGCGATCAACGAGTACCTCTTCCCCAACGACACCGTCGACGACCCGCACAAGCTCGAGCGCGTCTTCGACCGCTTCGAGGGGACGTGCCTGGTGGGGCACACGCACTGGCCGGGCGTGTTCACGGACGACGTCGAGTTCTGGAAGCCCGAGGAGCTGACCGATGCGTCGTTCCCGGTGGAGCCGGGGCACAAGGCGATCGTGAACCCGGGATCGGTCGGCCAGCCGCGCGACGGCGATCCGCGCGCCTCGTACGCCATCCTGGACGCGACCGGCGGCGCCGGCAAGCACCGCATCGACTTCCACCGCGTCCCGTACGACATCGACGCCACCGTCGCGAAGATCCACGCGATCGACCGGCTCGAGAACTGGCTCGGCGACCGGCTCCGCGAGGCCCGCTGAACCCATGAGCAACAGCCAAAGACCGCTGCGACGGCTCCTCCTGACCATTGCGCTCGTCTCGGCGGCCGCGGGGATCGCCGCCATCGTGATCGTGGGCCAGTCCCGCGAGACGTCGGCGCCGGCGACCGCAACGACGCCGGCCGCGCCCGAGCAGGCGGCACAGCAGGCCGCGGCCGCGACGCCGTCGGCGGCAGGCGCGCCCGCTGCGGCGCCCGCGGCCGCCAAGCAGCCGGAAGGCCCGGCCTGGACCGCCGCCGCGCCGGGAGGACCCTCGACGGCCGCCACGCCGATCGGTTCCGTGGATTCCTCGGTCGCCGCGTTCCGGGTGGACCTCACCCCGCGCGGCGCGGGCATCGGGCGCATCGTGCTCTCGGACGTGTGGAAGACCGCGGCGGACAAGGCGCGCGCGCGCGCCGGCGACCCGCCTGCCGAGGGCCGCTACGAGATCGCGCCGCCGGGAAGGCTGCAGGGCTACGACGTGCCGCTGCTTGCCGTCTACGGGATCGAGGTGGACGGCCAGCTCGTCCGCGTCGACGGCGACGTCTGGCGCGAGACCGCGCCCGGGACCTTCGTCACCGAGATCCTGGACGGGGCCGGCGCGCTGCAGCTGCGTGCCACGCGCACGTGGTCGCTGGACGGGACCAGCAACGAGATCCGCTGCGCGCAGCGCGTCGAGAACCTGTCCGCGTCGCAGCGGACCGTGAAGTGGATGCAGTACGGGCCCACCGAGCTCTCGCGCGACCCCAACGACTCCATCGACTCGCGCCGCTTCCAGTCCGGCTACCTGATGTCCAGGGAGCGCGATCCGGGCCAGTCGACCGTGATCGTGCACGACGCCACGCTCGACCAGTCGGCGCTGGTCAAGGAGGCGCAGGCCGCGGCCGAGGGATTCGTCCGCGTGTGGCCCAGCGAGCGCCAGCTGCAGGAGGGCTACCGCCTCTCCTGGTTCGGTGCCACCAACCGCTACTTCGCGCTCGCCGTGCACGCGCCGTACGCGCCGCCGGCCGGCTCCAAGGCGATCGCGCCCGCCATCGCCGCCGTGCAGGCGCTGGTGGGCCAGGGCTCGCACCTCGGGCAGCCGCAGGACGTGATCTTCACCACGTCGACCAGCGAGCCGGTCGCCGTGCAGCCGGGCTCGTCCGCGTCGTTCGACGTGGGCGTGTTCGCAGGGCCGCTCGAGCGCTCGATCCTCGCGGGCACCGAGCCCTTCGCCGCGCTCAACATGCAGGGCCTCATCCTGTACCTGATGAGCGGCTGCTGCAGCTGGTGCACCTTCAGCTGGCTGGCGGACACGCTGGTCTGGTTCCTGGCGTTCCTGCACGACCGCGTGGTGTTCGACTGGGGCCTGGCGATCGTGGTGCTGGTGGTGGTCGTGCGCGGGCTGCTGCACCCGCTGACGCGGCGCTCGCAGATCTCGATGATGCGCGTCACCAAGCAGATGGCCTCGATCAAGCCGGAGATCGACGCGCTGCAGAAGCGCTACAAGGACGACCCGAAGAAGCTGCAGGAGGAGACCATCCGCCTGTACCGCGAGCGCGGCGTCAACCCGCTCGGGTGCGCCGGCGGCATGCTGCCGACGTTCCTGCAGATGCCCATCTGGATGGCGCTGTACGCGGTGCTCTACTTCGCCTTCGAGCTCCGGCAGCAGCCGGCGTTCTTCGGCATCTTCCAGCAGTTCGGGGGCTGGGGCTTCCTGGGCGACCTGAGCGGCCAGGACCGGTTCGTGCCGCTGCCCTTCTCCCTGAACCTCTACATCATGCGCCTCGAGGCGGTGAACCTGCTGCCGCTGCTCATGGGCCTGGTCTTCTGGCTGCAGCAGAAGTACATGGCGCCCCCGCCCACGGCGAACATGTCGCCGGAGGCGGAGCAGCAGCAGAAGATGATGAAGTGGATGATGATCATCGTCTTCCCGCTGACCCTCTACTCCGCGCCGAGCGGCCTGACGCTGTACATCGCCACGAGCACGCTGGTGGGGATCTACGAGTCGAAGCGCGTCCGCCGCGAGATCGAGACCATGGACCTCACCGCGCGCCCGGCCGGCAAGGGCTGGATGGCCGCAGTGCTCGAGCGCGCGCAGCAGGCGCAGCGGAAGGCGCAGGAGCGCAGCAAGGCGCCGAGCCGCAGGTTCCGCGACCGCTGACGGCGCCGGGCGCATGGACACCGATGGAACGATCGTCGCCGTCGCGAGCCCGCCGGGGCGCGCGGCGCGGGGGATCGTGCGGGCCAGCGGGCGCGAGGCGTGCGCGGCGGCGGCCGCGGTGCTCGCGGGCGACTGCCCGGCGCGCGAGGCGATCGCCGCGCGGCGGCGCGGCGTGCACGCGGCGCGGCTCCGCGACCCGGCGATCCCGGTGCTCGTCCTGGTGATGCCGGGCCCGGAGAGCGCGACGGGCGAGGACTGCACCGAGATCCACGCTCCCGGGAACCCCGCGCTGCTCGAGCGGATCGTCGCCGCCGCCGTGGCGGGCGCCGGCGGGAACGCGCGGCGGGCCGCACCGGGCGAGTTCAGCGCCCGCGCCGTGCTCGCGGGAAGGACGGACATCGCGGGTGCGGAGCGCGTCGCGGCCGCGATCGCCGCCGAGACCGACGCCGGGCTCGCGGCCGCGGAGCGGCTCCGCTCCGGCGCGGCGCACGCCGCCGTCGCCGCGGACGCGGAGGAGGTCGCCGCGGTGCTGGCCCTCGTCGAGGCGGGAATCGACTTCACCGACCAGGAGGACGTGGTGGCGATCGCGCGTCCCGAGCTCGAGCGGCGCATTGCGGCCGTGCGCGACTCGCTGCGCGCCCGGGCGTCGCGCGCGCGGGCGCAGGAGGCGGCATCGCACGCGCCGCGCGTGGTGCTGGTCGGCGCGCCGAACGCCGGGAAGAGCTCGCTCTTCAACGCGCTCGTCGGGGCCGAGCGGACCGTCGCCGCCGACGGACGCGGCACGACGCGCGACGCCGTGGAGCACGCGCTGCGGCTGCCCGGCGGCGAGGCTGTGCTCGTCGACCTTCCCGGGATCGAGGAGGCCGAGGGCGAGCTGGACGTGCTCGCGCAGCGCCGCGCAGGCGACGAGATCGATCGCGCGGACCTGCTCCTGGAATGCTCGGAGGACGGGTCGGCGGCGGATGCGGCGCTCCCCGCGGGCGTGCCGTCCATCCGCGTGCGCACCAAGGCCGACGCGCGGCGCGACGGTCCGCGGGAGGCGGTCGCGACGAGCGCGGTCACCGGCGCCGGCATCGAGGCGCTCCGCTCCCGGATCGCGACCGCGCTGGCCTCGGCCGCGCCGCGCGCCGCCGGCGACGCCGCGCTCGGTGCCGCGCGCCGGGCGCTGGTCGCGGAGGCGGCCGGTTCGCTCGACTCCGCGCTCCGCGAACACGCCCCGGAGCTGGTGGCCGCGTGCCTCCGCACCGCGCTCGACAGGCTCGGCGAGGTGTCCGGCGCGATCCCGCCCGACGACGTGCTCGGCAGGCTGTTCGCTGGATTCTGCGTCGGGAAGTGAGCCCGGCGCCCGGTACGCTCGTCCGTCATGCAGGGATCGATCGACATCCGCGTGCGCTACTGCGAGTGCGACCCGATGGGCGTGGTCCACCACACCGTCTACCCGGTGTGGTTCGAGATGGGGCGCACCGAGCTGCTGCGCGCGACGGGCCGCACCTACCGCGACATGGAGGCGGCCGGGCTGCTGCTCGCGGTCGTCAGGCTGGAGGTCACCTACCGGCAGCCCGCGCGCTACGACGACGTGGTGCGGCTGCGGACCGCGCTCGCCCGGGCGGGCGCCGTGAAGGTCGAGCACTCGTACGAGCTCTGGCGCGGCGAGGACCTGCTGGTGACCGGCGCAACGACGCTCGCATGCATCGACCGCGACGGCCGCGCGAGACCCCTGCCGGAAGGGTGGCTGACGGACTCCGCGGTCAGTCCCGGTCCGGCGAGCGGCCGACCCGCGTCCTGACGCGCAGCCCCGGCGAACGGAGCCGAAGGCGGATGTCCGCGAGCGCGCCCATGCGCAGGGCCCGGTCCACCGCGTAGGCGACCGCCGAGCTGGGGACGCCGACCACCACCTGCGCGCCGCCGGGCTCCTCGATCCAGGTCTCCGCGACCAGCTCCGGCGGCATCGCCGCGGTCCAGGCCTCCGCCACGGCGCCGGCCCGCTCCATGTCGCGGCGGGCCTGCCGCGCCAGCTCGCCGACGGCGCGCGCGATGGAGGGATCGCGCTCGCGCGAGGCCCGCTCCGCGCACACGCGCTGCGCACGCAGCAGCCGCGGGTCCGTCGGCGCCGGCGGCTCGCCGGCGCTCGCGGCGGCGCCGGGCCGGGCGGGCTTCCTCGTTCGCCTTGCCATGGGACCGATGGTAGCCGTGCGGCGCGGGCCGCCCGGTATCTTCGCCGACGCGTGGTCCCCGTGACGCTCGACAACGTCTCTCGCGCGTTCGGCGCCGTCCGTGCGGTGGACCGCGTCACCGCGGAGGCACCCGCGGGAAGCCTGACGATCCTCGTCGGCCCCTCGGGGTGCGGCAAGACGACGCTCCTGCGGATGGTCGCGGGGCTGGTCGCGCCCGACTCCGGCCGGATCCTCTTCGGGGCCGAGGAAGTGACTGCGCTTCCCGCCGAGCGACGCGACTGCGGCATGGTGTTCCAGGGCTACGCGCTCTGGCCGCACATGACGGTCGAGCGGAACGTCGCGTTCGGGCTCGAGGTGCGCGGCGTCCGCGGCGAGGAGCTCCGCCGCCGCACCGGCGAGGCGCTCGAGATGGTCCGCATGTCCGCGCTGGGCGGCCGCGCCCCGGGGGAGCTCTCCGGCGGGCAGCAGCAGCGCGTGGCGCTCGCGCGCGCGTTGGTCTACCGGCCGCGCGTGCTGCTCCTCGACGAGCCGCTCTCGAACCTGGATGCCGCGCTACGCGCGGGAATGCGCGCGGAGCTGCGGCGGATCGTCGACGAGACCGGCGTGACGGCGATCCACGTCACCCACGACCAGCAGGAGGCGCTCGGGCTCGCGGACCGGATCGTCGTCATGCGCGACGGGCGCATCGAGCAGGCGGGCGCGCCGCGCGAACTCTACGAACGTCCCCGCAGCGGATTCGTCGCGGCATTCCTGGGCGACGCGAACCTGCTCGACGGGGCGCTCGAGGGCTCGGCGGGGCCCGCGCCGCGCACGGTCCGCACCGCCGCGGGCACCGTCCAGACCGTCCACGCGCCCGACCGTCCCGCGGGCGACGCCGTGACCGCCTGCATCCGGCCCGAGGCGCTCGCGCTGCACGCCGCGGGGGACGTGCCGGGGGACCGGCCCGCGCTGCGGGGCGTCGTCGCGGCAAGCACCTACCTCGGCGAGTCGGTGCGCCATCGCGTCGACTGCGGCGGAGTGGCGGTGACGGTCTCGGAGCCGAATCCGCGACGGCTCGGGCGGCGGGGCGAACCCGTCGCGCTCACCGTGGATCCCGCGCAGGTCACGCTGGTCGAGGGGTAGCCCGCGCCGCCGGACTATCGTGCGGCCATGAGACCCCGGACCGCCGCGGCATCCGCCGCCCTCGCCGCCGCCGCGATGCTCGCCGCGGCGGGCGCCCGGCATGCCGGCACCACCGCCGCACCCGCCGTACCGCCCAAGGACCAGCGCATGAAGTGGTGGCGCGACGCGCGCTTCGGCATGTTCATCCACTTCGGCCTCTACTCGACGCCCGCGGGCACGTGGGACGGGAAGCCCGTCGGCGGCGTCGGCGAGTGGCTGCTGCAGAACGCGCGCATCGACCCGATCGAGTACGAGAAGACGCTCGTCCCGCAGTTCAACCCGACGAGGTTCGACGCCGAGGAATGGGCGCGCATCGCGAAGGACGCGGGCATGGGCTACGTGGTCATCACCACGAAGCACCACGACGGCTTCGCGCTCTGGGACAGTGCCGCGAGCGACTACGACGTGATGGCCACGCCGTTCAGGCGCGACATCATGCGCGAGCTCGCCGACGCGGTACGCGGCGAGGGTATGCGCATGTGCTGGTACCACTCGATCATGGACTGGCACCACCCGGACTACCAGCCGCGCCGCGAGTGGGACCGTCGCCCGGTCGACCCGGCGTCCTTCCCGCGCTACGTCGAGTACATGAACGCGCAGCTGCGCGAGCTGCTCACGGGCTACGGCGACGTCGGCATCCTCTGGTTCGACGGCGAGTGGGAGGGAACCTGGAACCACGACTGGGGCAAGAAGACCGACGACTTCGTGCGCAGCCTGCAGCCGGACATCATCGTCAACAACCGCGTCGACAGCGGCCGCGCCGGCATGGAGGGATTCACCGCCGACGAGCACGCGCGCGGCGACTACGGCACGCCTGAGCAGACCATCCCCCCGAACGGCATGCCCGGCAAGGACTGGGAGACGTGCATGACCATGAACGACACCTGGGGCTACAAGGCGTCGGACCAGAACTGGAAGAGCGCGCGGACCATGATCCGCATGCTCTGCGACATCGCGTCGAAGGGCGGCAACTTCCTCCTCAACGTCGGGCCGAAGGGCGACGGCACGATCCCGCAGGAATCGGTCGACCGACTGAAGCGCATGGGCGAGTGGATGCGCGTGAACGGCGACGCGATCCACGGCACCGTCGCATCGCCGTTCCCGAAGCAGTTCCGGTGGGGCCGCGTCACGCAGGGCGTCGGTCCGACGAGCGGGCGGCCGAGCACCACGCTCAACCTGCTGGTCTTCGAGTGGCCGAAGGACGGCACGCTGCGCCTGCCGGGAATCGGCAACGAGATCATCCCGTGGGCATCGGTGCTCGGCGCGCCGGACCGCAAGCCCACCGTGACGCGCGATGCCGAAGGCATCGTGGTCTCGAACATCGGCACCGCGCCGGTGGACGAGGACGCCACCGTGGTGCGGATCGCCATCGCCGGCGTGCCGCAGGTGGAGCCGTTCGCCGCGAAGCCGGACGCGGACGGGTCGATCGCCTGCATGGCCGGCGACGCGGTGGTCACGGGCAGCATCCAGTACGAGGATCGCTTCGCGAACCTTGGCTGGTGGCGCGACATGGCGAGCACCGCGTCGTGGCCGATTGCCCTTCCCTCCCCGGGAACGTTCGACGCGACCGTCGACTACGCCGCGAGCGCCGAGTGCGGCGGCACCGGCGAGTGGCAGGTGCGCATCGACGGCAAGGTCGTCGCCTCCGGCGCGGTCGAGCTTCCCGGACGCAAGGACTGGGGCGACTTCGCCACGGTTCCGCTCGGCCGGATGGCGCTTCCCGCGGGACGCGCGGAGCTGGTCATCAAGGCCACGCGCAAGAACGGCGACTCGTTCATCAACCTTCGCCGCATCGACCTGCGTCCGGCCGCGACGAGCCGGTGAGGACGGGCCGCGTGCCGCGGTAGCCTTTCCTCCCCATGTCCACCGAGAACGCCGCCGCACGGCCCGTCTTCAGCTTCAACGGCACCCCCGTCACGCTCGAGCCGCAGGACCGCAGCGCGTTCATGTGGCTCGCGTCGCAGGTCTACCGACGCATCCACGACGGCAACCCGATCCCCGCGACGCTCGTGGTGTACGCCTACGAGGGCACCGCCAACCAGGGCCTTGCCGTGACGGACGCCCGCATCCAGGCGATCCTGTGGACGCTGTGGCAGTTCGGCATCGCCGCGGCGCGGGTGGAGGGCGAGGGGCCCGACCGCCAGGTCAAGTGGGACAAGGGCGAGCATCCCAACCTGGACTCGCGCCCGGTGGCCGAGCACTTCACCGAGGAAGGCGTGCTCGATGGCCGGGCGCTCGCGGCGGCGCTCCTCATCGCCAACGCGCGCCGGATCCGCATCAACGGGAACGAGGTCGCCGTCCGGGTCGGGAACATGGAGCTGCTGCGGGCGCAGTCGGCGGAGGTCGAGAAGCGCCGCCGGGATCCCTCCCACGACCCGCTGATGGCGGCCGCGGCCTACGTCGCCGAGCTCCTCGCGGGAGGCTCCGACGAGAACGACCTGCGGCTGCGCGCCGCGCTCGAGATCGCCGCCGACCTCGGCATCCGCTCGATGGTGATCGACGCGCCGACGCGGCAGCTCCGGATCGACGGCTTCAGCGAGGAGGCCGCCCTGGCGGCTGCGTTCCTGCAGGGGGTTCCCGTCGACCAGTTCAAGGCGGCGCTGGCCCGGGCGCAGGCGCTCAACCGCATGGCCGTGGACCAGGGGCGCCTGATCGCGGAGAGGGCCTCGCGCAAAGGTCCGGAAGCCGAGCGCGCGAAGGCCATGGTGTCCGCGCCGGCGGCCGCAACGCCCGGGCGCGACCCCTTCCGCCGGCGCCGACGCTAAACCCCTTCCGGGCCGCGGTTTCGCGGCACCGGAGCCGGGCGGACCGGGCGGGCCGCACCGGCCGCGCGGCCATCGCAGCCGGACCTTTCGCTCCGCCGCGCGGCGAATTTCCCTCACGCGGTGCTTGACCGCCGTCCGCGGCATCCGACCATCCGGTCGGCCCTGCGCGGTCCGGCACGTGCCGTGCCGCGCAGCGGCCGAGGGAGTCTTGGGAGGGAATCGGGATGTGCGAATTCCGCCTGTCGCGAGTCGAGTTCCGGACGCCCGTCGCGAGCAACGCCGACCTCTACCGCGCACTGCTCGGGGACATCCCCGGCGTGTCGGTGGTCGACGGCAAGCTCCTGGAAGGGTGCGTTGCGGACGCAGCGATCGCACCGACCAATGGCTTCGGCTACCTCGACACCGGGATCGACTGCGCGTTCGCGCGCCGGTTCGGTCGAAGGCTGCAGCGCGCCCTCCAGGAGAGGATCGAGTGCGAGTTCGACTGCGAGATGCGGGTGGGCGAGGCGATCGTCGTCCCCACCGGCGACCTCTCGCTGCCGTTCGTGGTGGCCGCGCCGGCGACGCAGTTTCCGGGCACCATCGCCGACGAGCCCATGATGTATCGCTCCGTGCTCGCGGGCCTGCGTGCCATCGACGCGTGGAACGCCGCGGACGAGGGGCCGATCATCGAGTCGGTCGTCGTGCCCGACGTGGCGCGCCTCTCGCACGGCTGGGAGCCCGAGCGGGTGCTGCTGCAGGTGCGCGAGGCGCTCATGCAGTGGCGCGACGGCAGCGGCAGCGCGCGCTCGCGCGCGGCCTGATGCTCACGCCGCCGCCGCGATCGGCGGCATGGGAACGCCCACCGACGCGCACACGGCGCGCAGGAGCTCCGACTCCTCGACGGTCGTGCGGCCGTCCGCGGTCACCGCGGCGACGCATGCGTCGACCATCGATCGCCTGACGGACGCGCCGCCCGCCGCGATGGCGCGGAGCGACGCGTCGAGCGCGTCGAGCGTGCAGCGCGCGGCGGGAACCGGGCCGGAGCCGATGCCCGGCCGCACCGCCGCCGCGGCCCGCCAGGCTCGCATGGCCGCCTCGGGATCCGACGCGCCGGACCAGGCGAGCACCGAGACCACCGTCGCGACGTCGGCATCGGTCGGCCGCCGGTCGGCGGGCGGGGAGCCGCGCCGCTCCACCGCGCTGCGGAGGACGACGCGCACCGTCCATTCCACTCGGTCGATCTCGCCGTCCACCGCCATCACCTGCGCGAGCACCGTGCGGAACGCCGCGTACTGGGCCGGCGACAGCTGCGCGAGCGACGCCGCGGAGAGCTCGAGGACGGGCAGGCGCTGCTGCGCACGCAGCGGTGCGCCTGCGTGCAGCTCCGCGACCGCGCCCGCCAGCGAACGGTCCGCCGCGGAGATCGCGGCCAGCTGCCGGGCACGGATCGCGGGATGCGGCGACAGAACCAGCGCGCAGACCGCCGCACGCGCCGAGAAGGGGTTCCGAACCGCATTCGCGTATGCCGGCGGCAGGCTGCCGATCAGCGCGCGCGCCGCGGCGAGCTCGTCCACGGTCGGGGCCCCGATCGACTCCCGTGCGGCACGGACGGCGCCCGCCACGACCGGGGCGACGACGGGCGGTGCCGGCGACGGTCCCGCTGACGCAGCGACGGCCGACGGAGCCGCGCGCGACACGGGCGCGGCCGCTGCGGCGGAGGCCGGACCGGGAAGAGCCGCTCCCGCGCCGGACGGCACCGACCTGCCGCCGCGGATCCTCGCGATCCGCTCGGATAGCGGCGGATGCGACGCGAAGAGCGAGGAGACGCCGCTCGCGAAGAAGAAGTGGCTGAACTCCGTCGCCGCAGGGGCGGCGACCCTGCTGCCCGCGCCCGCGGCGATCTTCTCGAGCGCGCCGGCGATCCCGTCCGGGTTGCGCGTGTACTGCACCGCGCTCGCGTCGGCGAGGTACTCGCGCTGCCTGCTCACGGCGCACTGGATGAGCCGGCCGAAGAAGTAGCCGACGATGCCGATGAGGAAGAGCGCGAGCCCGGCCAGTACGACCGGCACGCGGCCGTCGCCCTTGCCGCGCGAGGGCCGCATGCCGGCCGCGGCGCGCATCAGCATGCGCCCCACCAGCGAGACGGCGAAGATGCCGCCGATCCAGGCGACCAGCCGCATGTTGAGCCGCATGTCGCGGTGGAAGACGTGGCTGAACTCGTGCGCGACCACGCCCTGGAGCTCGTCGCGCGTCAGCCGCTCGATGCACCCGCGCGTGACCCCGATGACGGCGTCCTTCTCGGAGTTGCCCGCCGCGAAGGCGTTGATGGACTGGTCCTCCATCACGTACACGGGCGGCACCCGCAGGCCGCTCGCGATGGCCATCTCCTCCACCACGTTGAGGACGCGCCGCTCCGCCGGGTCGCCGGAGCCGGGGTCGACCTGACGCCCGCCGAGGGCCGCCGCCACCGCGGGGCCGCCGTGCGACATCTGCACGGACTTCACCAGCATGCCGAGCAGGATGATGGCGAGCACCCCGCCGGTGGTTCCGGCGAAGAGCGCCGGGTCCCGCCAGCCGCCTTCGACCACGAGCGAGACCACGAGGTGGAAGCTCAGCACCGTCGCGGCCACGCCGAGGAAGAACAGCGTCACCAGCCATGCGCTGTTTCGCCTCGCCCGTTCCTGGCTCTCGAAGAAGTCCATGAGGGGTCCTCAGCGCGCGGGCGCGGCGAAGTCGGCCGCCGGAACGGCGCGCGCCGAGTCGTCGGCCTGGAAGAGCGCGGCCGGCTCGAACCCGAAGGCGCGCGCGACGAACATGTCCGGGAACACCGACAGGCGGACGTTGTAGCCCATGACCGCGTCGTTGTACGCCTGGCGGGCGAACGCGATCCGGTTCTCCGTGGAGACGAGCTCCTCCTGGAGCTGCAGGACGTTGCCGCCGGCCTTGAGCTCCGGGTAGCGCTCGACCAGGGCCAGCAGGCGCCCGAGCGCCCCCTGCAGGGCCGACTCGGCCTGCGCGAGCTCCGCCGTCGCACGCGCATCGCCGGCCGAGCCCGCCGCGCGCGCCTGCGCCGCCACCGCCGCCGCACGTGCCTGCGCGACGGCCTCCAGCGTCCCGCGCTCGTGCTGCATGGCGCCCTTCACGGCCGCGACCAGGTTCGGCACCAGGTCGTGGCGGCGCCTGAGCTGCACGTCGATCTGCGCGAACCCGTTCTGCACGCGAGCGCGGCGCGACGCGAGCGCGTTGAACGCCGCGGCCAGCCAGATTCCGGCGGACGCGAGCAGCGCCGCCGCCGCCAGCGCGAGGGTCGTGCCCGTCAGCGCGATCGTCGGTGCGTTCGGCATTGCCGCGGCCGGATCCATGATGTACGTAGTTCTAGCATCGTCGGGCCGGAAACGACGCCGCCGTCGGCCAAGGTATGGACGGCGGCGTCGCAGGGTCGTTCAAGGAGGCGCATGCCCGCGGCACAGTGCCGGAACATGCGCCCCGCCCTGTGTGTGGAGGTCAGGGCGTCTTTGCGGGAGCGCATGCGGTGATACGCTCCTGCCCCCGTCATACGCGCGGCGCGGAACCTTGTTCGGAATACCGCGGAAATTCGCGCAATCCGGCCGGACCATGATCGCCCGCAGCGCCTGCCATCGCCGAAGGTTCGAGATCACGCTCGCGGACCCCGCGCGCCGCAACGCGCTGGGCACGGCGATGTTCGCCGCGCTGCACGAGCGGCTGCTCGTGGCGGCCCTGGCGGCGGACGACCGGCTGATCGGCCCGGACGGCACCGCGACGGGCGCGGACGTGGTTTTGCTGCGCGGCGAGGGCGGGTCCTTCTGCGCGGGCTTCGACCTCCAGGCGTGCGTGGACCGCCCGGCGCTCCTTGCGGAGCTGGTGCAGGAGCTGTCGCGCGCGGTGCAGGCGCTGCGGTCGCTGCCGGTGCCCGTGGTCGCTGAGGTCCGCGGCGCGGCGCTCGCGGGCGGATGCGCGCTGCTCGCCGGCTGCGACTTCGTGGTGGTGGCCCCCGATGCGCAGGTCGGCTACCCGGTGCACCGGATCGGCGTGAGTCCCGCGGTCAACCTGCCGATGCTTCTCGCGAACGGCGTCCCGGGCGCGGTGCGCGCCGTCGCCGTCGGCGGGGCCGTGCTCGACGGCGCGGGCGCCGTGCGCGCGGGCCTCGCCACGCACTGCGCGGCGGACGCCGCATCGGTGCCCGCCGAGGCGGAGGTGCTTGCCGCCCGGCTCTGCGAGAAGGGTCCACGGGCGCTGCGCACCACCAAGCGCTGGCTCAACGAGCTCGACGGCTCGGACGACCCTGCCCGGTTCGCGCACGCGGCGGCGGCCAGCGCGGCCGCCGCGGAGGGCGACGAATTCGCAAGGATGCTCCGAGCCTTCTGGGATTCCAGGAGGTGACGCGGCCGCCCCGCGCCGCGGGCCGCCGCGCGCTCAGGCCTCGCTGACGTCGTAGCCGGCGGCGTAGGAGCCGCCCTGCATGCGGAGCACCTGCCGAGCCAGGTCGTTCGCGAGCGCGCTCGCCCCGAAGCGGAAGAGGTGCGGCGAGAGCCATTCGTCGCCGAGCGTCTCCTTGACCATCACCAGGTAGGCGATCGCCTGCTTGGCAGTGCGGATGCCGCCGGCCGGCTTCATCCCGATGCGGACGCCCGAGGAGAGGAACGCGTCGCGGATCGCCTCGAGCATGACGAGCGTGACCGGCATGGTCGCGGCAGGCTGGACCTTCCCCGTCGAGGTCTTGATGAACACCTCGCCGTCGGCGGGCACGGGAAGGCCAGGCACCGTGCAGGCGGCATCGATCGCCAGGTCGCTCGCGGCGCGGACGTTGTCGAGCGTCTCGAGCTCGCCGGTCTCCAGGATGATCTTGAGGTGCGCGGGCGCGCCGCGCGGGGGCTGCGCGCAGAGGGCGCGCGTCTCGCGGATCTCGCGCGCCACCTCGTCGCGGCGGCCGGACAGGAACAGCCCGCGGCTGATGACCATGTCCACCTCGTCGGCGCCGGCCGCGATCGCGTCCGCGCAGTCGCGCAGCCGGACCTCGAGCGGGTACTGGGCGCTCGGGAATCCGGTGGCTACCGCGGCGACGTGCACGCCGCTGCCCGCGAGGGCCTCCTTCGCCACGGGAACCAGCGTCGGATACACGCAGACGGCGGCGACGGAGGGGATCGCCGGGTCGGGCGCCGGGAGCCCCGCGGGCGCTTCCACCGGCCGGATCGCCTTGCGGCACAGGCCGCGGACCTTCTCCGGCGTGTCCTTTCCCTCGAGCGTCGTCAGGTCGAGCATGGAGATCGCCAGGCGGAGCGCGCTCCGCTTGGACGATGCCTTGATGGACCGCTTCGCGAACGAGTCGGGGCGGGGC
>JBILFU010000035.1:0-11189 GCA_044351405.1 Phycisphaerales bacterium | reverse complement strand
ATGGCGTCGACGCCGCGCATGGGCTCAGCCGCCGCGCGCCATGCGGAACAGCTCGGGCAGGGGCACGACGTGCCGCAGGAGCAGCGACTTCTCGCCGGCGTTCCCGTTCTCGATGTAGTAGATGAACAGCATCTCGCCGCGGCCGTCGATGACCCACAGCGCCTCGTAGTCCTTGCTGTCCGGGCCGAGGCCGGTGGCCAGCGTGATCACGCTGGTTCCCTGGCCGCCCTGGTTCGCGGCGCCCGCGGCGAACGCGGCGTTGGACGGCAGGCGCCCGGCCTGGAAGAGCGTCAGCGCGGCAAGGAGGAACGCGGACGCCCAGAGGAGGGCGGCGGCCACGGGGTGCGCGGCGCGTGCGGCGGTGGCTTCGGTCTCGGTGTTCCGGTCCATCGTGTGCTCCTCAGCGGGTGCGGGCCGCGGCGGACGCGTCCTGGGTCAGGTTGCGGTATCCGAGGCCGACGAGGCGCTTCTGGTTCTCGTACCAGCTCACGGCGACGACCTCGTTGGTGGTCTCGTCGGTGATGTACGCGACGCCCTGGACGATGCCGTTGATCGTGCCGCCGACCATGGTGTAGGTGCTGCGCGGGCGCATCTGGGCCACGGCGCTCGGCATGAAGGTCACGGCGGCCAAGGCGGCGAGCAGCCCGGCATTCAGGAAGAGGAGCGGGCGGAGCGAACGGGTTCTCATGGGTGTCCTCCGTGGAGCAGCGGTCTCGTCATCGGCCGCAGGATACCGCGGTCAACGACGCTCGCCGCGCTGCACGACGCAGTCGCCGGGCTCGTGGTCCAGCACCATGCGCCACCGCTCCCGGTCGGCAACCTCGAGCAGCGCACGCTTGGTGAGCATGGTCTGGTACGGGAGCATGTCGTACCCGAGGCTCGCGGAGAGGTGCGCGTGGTGCCTGGTGGGCATCACGTCGCCCGGGTAGCACACCGTGCCCTCCGCGTCGCGCCAAGCGACGATCTGGTGGCCCCAGGTGTGGCCGGCGGCCGGCATCACGCGGATGCCCGCGACGACCTCCGCCTCGCCCTGGTGCAGCTCGACGCGGTCGGCGATCGGGTCGAGGTGCGTGCGCAGGTACGTGCGCGTCATGGTGCTGCGGTTGGCGAGCGCGTCGTTCCACTCCTGGCGCTGCACGTGGACGCGCGCACGGGAGAAGACGAGCTCCGGGGTGCCGTCCGCCGCCAGGCGCGTGAGCCCGCCGGCGTGGTCGAAGTGCAGGTGCGTCACCACGACGTCGTCGATCGACGCCGGGTCGACGCCGATCTCGGCGAGCGCGTGCTCGACGGTGCGGATGCTCCCGTCGGCGGCACGCTCGAACTCGTAGATCGCGGCCTCCTTCTCGGTCCACTTGGAGCCCGCGCCCGCCTCGACGAGCGTGCGCCGGACGCGACCGCCGCCGCCCTCGCCGTGGCGCTCGACGAGCACGCAGTTCATCGCGAGCCCGATGCGGTTGTCCGCGTCCGGCGGCATCCAGCGCCCCCACATCGAGCGCGGGATGAGGCCGAACATGCCCCCGCCGTCGAGGCGGAGGCCGCCGCAGCGGAGGGGGCGCCAGGTGGAGACGGCAAGCTCGCCCGGCACCGGTCGCTCCTTAGCTCTTCACGACGCGGGCCTTGCCCGTGCCGGCGGGGACGCGCGCCATCGCGTTGCGGGTGTCCACGACGAGCTTGGCGTGCCTGGCGATGTTCGCGTAGTCGACGGCGTCGTGGTCCGTGAGGATCAGAACGCAGTCGGTCGATTTCAGGTTTGCCTCGCCCAGGTCGACGCTCTTCAGGTCGATGCGGTACTTGCGCATCGACGGATACGTCGGGATGTGCGGATCGTGGTAGCTGACGTCGGCGCCCTTGTCGCGCAGGAGCTCGATGATCTCGGCACTCGGGCTCTCGCGCGAGTCGTCGATGTTCTTCTTGTACGCCACGCCGATCACCAGCACCTTCGCGCCCTTCAGGCTCTTGCTGTCGTCGTTGAGCGCGTTCTGCGTGCGCTCGAGGACGTAGTGCGGCATGGCCGTGTTGACCTCGCCGGCGAGCTCGATGAAGCGCGTGGTGCGGCCGACCTCCTTGGCCTTCCACGTGAGGTAGAAGGGATCGATCGGGATGCAGTGGCCGCCGAGGCCCGGCCCCGGGTAGAAGGGCATGAAGCCGAACGGCTTGGTGCTCGCCGCGGCGACCACCTCCCAGACATCGATGTTCATGTCGGTGAGCACCGTCTTCATCTCGTTGACGAGTGCGATGTTCACGGCACGGAAGATGTTCTCGAGGAGCTTCGCGGTCTCTGCGACCTCTGCGCTCGAGACGAAGTGCGCCTTGCTGACCACGCGGCTGTAGAGCGCGAAGGCGAGCTTGCCGGAGGCCTCGTCCGTGCCGCCGACGAGCTTCGGGATCACCGATGCGGAGAAGTCCGGGTTGCCCGGGTCCTCGCGCTCGGGGCTGTAGGCCAGGAAGTAGTCCTCGTTGCGCTTCAGGCCGGTGGCATCGAGGATGGGGCCCATCTCGTCGCGGGTGGTGCCCGGATAGGTGGTGCTCTCCAGGGAGACCAGCTGGCCCTTGCGCAGCACCTTGGCGACGAGCTTGGTCGACTCGAGCACGAAGGTCAGGTCGGGCTCCTTGTGGTGGCCGAGCGGGGTCGGCACGCAGATCAGGATGGCGTCCGCCTTCTTCAGGTCCTCGGGGTTCGAGGTACCGACGAAGCCCTCGTTCGACTTGAGGTAGTCGAAGAACTGCTGGCCCAAGTGGTGGATGTAGGGCTTCGCCGCCTTCAGGCAGTCGATCTTGCGCTGGTCGATGTCGAAGCCGACCACCTTGTAGCCGGACTTCAGGCACGCGTGCGAGAGGGGCAGGCCGACGTAGCCGAGCCCGACGATGCCGACGACGGCGGTCTTGGACTCGATCTTCTTGAGGAGTTCGGTGGCGGTGGCGTTCATGGTGTTCTCAGATCAGGCTTTCCGGGCTCTCGAGCAGCCCAACGATGGTGTTCAGGAACCGCGCGCCCTCCGCCCCGTCCACCACGCGGTGGTCGCAGCTGAGGGAGAGCGGGAGGACGAGGCCCGCGTAGAAGCGGCCGTCCCTGACGAGGACGCGCTCCTTGGCGCGGCCGGCGGCGAGGATCGCCACCTCCGGGTAGTTGATGACCGGCGTGGCGAACATGCCGCCGTAGCTGCCGACGTTCGAGATGGTGAACGTGCCGCCGAGCGACTCCTCGCGCTTGATCGAGCGGTCCTTGCACGCCGCGGCGAGGCGCTTGACCTCGTTGGCGAGCTCGAGCGGGCTCTTCGCATGCGCGTCGCGGACGACCGGCACCATCAGGCCGTTGTCCGTGTCGACCGCGCACCCGAGATTGACGGGGCCCTTCAGCAGGATCTCGCTGTTGGCGTCGTCGGTGATCGCGTTCAGCGTCGGGTGCTTCTTCAGCGCCTTGCAGACGGCTGCCATGACGAAGGGCAGCATGCTCAGCTTCTGGCCGATGACCTTGCCGTACTCCCTGCGCTTGGCGTCGAGCGCGGTCACGTCGGCCTCGTCGACCACGGTGAAGTGGACGGTGGTGCGGACGCTGCGGTCGAGACTCTCCGCGATCTTGCGGCGCACGCCGCGGAACGGCACGCGCTGGGTGACGCCGGAGCCGTCGATGTAGACGCTGCCGGGCGCGATCTGCGCGGAGCGCGGGGCGAAGCCGCCGGCCGCCGGTGCCGCGGCGGAACCGCTGCCCGAACCCGCGAACTGCTCGATGTCGGTCGCGGTGACGCGGCCGTTGCGCCCGCTGCCCGGCACGCGCTGGATGTCGACGCCGAGCTCGCGCGCGATGCGACGCACCGCGGGCGTCGCGAGCGCCTTGCCGTCGCGGGCGACGGCGGATGCCTCGGGCGCGCGGCGCGCGAAACGGTCGCTGACGGTGAGCGTGCCGCTCATCGTGCCGACGACGGTGCCCTGGTCCTCGGTCGCGCCGGCGGCGCCTGAGGCAACCTGCGCGGACAGGCACGCGGCGCCGGAGCCGTTGGAAGACGCACCGCCCGCCGCAGGTGCCGCCGCCGCGGGCTTCGAGCCGGCGCCGTAGCGCACCAGCACCGCGCCGACCTTGATGACGTCGCCGGGCTTGCCGCAGATCTCGCTGACGGTCCCCGCCCAGGGCGACGGCACCTCGACCAGCGCCTTGTCGGTCTGCATCTCGGCGAGGGTCTGGCTCTCCTTGACGGTCTCGCCCGCCTTCACCTTCCAGCTGATGAGCTCGGCCTCGGCGAGGCCCTCGCCCAGGTCCGGGAGGAGGAAGTGGCTCTTGTCGCTCGGCTGCTTGATTCCGGCCATCGTCGTTCCCTCAGAGGTCCGTGGTCAGTACGCCATCACGTCGTCGATCGCGCGGCCGATGCGGGCCGCGTCGGGCATGTACTCGAGCTCCAGCTTGTAGTACGGCATCGTGGTGTCGAAGCCGGTCACGCGCTGAACGGGAGCCTCGAGGTGCAGGAAGCAGCGCTCCATGATGCGCGCGCTGACCTCCCCGCCCATGCCGCAGGTGAGCGGCGCCTCGTGCACCACCACGCAGCGGCCGGTCTTGCGCACCGAGGCCTCGACCGCCTCGATGTCGAACGGGTAGATGGTTCGCAGGTCGATGAGCTCCACCGACTTGCCGCTCTTCTCGATCGCCTGCATGCACTGGATGACGCTCGCGCCCCAGCTGACGACGGTGAGGTCGGTGCCCTCGCAGACGGTGCGCGCCTTGCCGATGGGCAGCACGTACTCGTCCTCGGGGACCTCCTCGCGGAAGGCGCGGTAGATGCGCTTGGGCTCGAAGAAGATCACCGGGTCCGGGTCGCGGATCGCGGCGACGAGCAGGCCCTTCGCGTCGTACGGCGAGCTCGGCATCACCACCTTCAGGCCTGGGGTGTGTGCGTAGATCGCCTCGGGGGAGTCGCTGTGCAGCTCGGGCGCGTGGATGCCGCCGCCCACCGGCACGCGCACGGTCAGCGGCACCGGGAACGCGCCGCGGGTGCGGCTTCGCATGCGCGCCGCGTGGCTGCAGATCTGGTCGTAGGCGGGGCCCAGGAAGCCCTCGAACTGGATCTCGGGCACCGGGCGCAGGCCGCCCATCGCCAGGCCGATCGCGGTGCCGATGATGCCGCTCTCCGCGAGCGGCGTGTCGACCACGCGCTTCTCGCCGAAGCGCTTCTGCAGGCCCTCGGTGACGCGGAAGACGCCGCCGTTGGCGCCGACGTCCTCGCCGAGAAGCATGACGCGCTCGTCCTTCTCCATCTCCTGGATCAGGGCGAGGTTGATTGCCTGGACCATGTTCAGGTTTGCCATGGGTGATGCCTCGGTCGCGTAAAATGGTCCCGTTCCTCCGGGACCAATTTAGTGGTGTGCGTTCTCCGTGACGCGGTGCAGGTGGTCGGTGCTCGAGAGCTGGCCGGGGTCCTGGCCGAGCGAGTGGGTCTGCATCGTGTCGCGCTGCAGGGCCACGTCGGCGGGGAGCTCCTGGTACATCGCGTTGAAGAAGTCGGCGGCGTGCGGCGCGGCGATGTTCTCGGCGCGCGCGACGGCCTCGGCGACGCCCTTCTCGGTGCGCTCGAGGAGCTCGGCCTCCTTCTTGTCGTTCCAGAGCTTGAGGCGCTCCATGTGCCTGCGCACGCGGATGAGCGGGTCCTTGGCCTTCCATGCCTCGACCTCCGCCTTGTCGCGGTAGCGGCTGGCGTCGTCGGCGGTGGTGTGGTCTCCGAGGCGGTAGGTGACCATCTCGATGAAGTACGGCTTGCCCGTGGTGCGGGCGTGCTCGGCGGCCTTCCGCATCGCCCACACGGTGGCGAAGATGTCGTTGCCGTCGACCTGCAGGCACTCCATGCCATAGGCCAGCCCGCGCTGCGCGAGGGTCGGCGCGCTGCACTGGATCCGGCCCGGCACGCTGATGGCCCAGAAGTTGTTCTGGCAGACGAAGACCACCGGGATCTCGAGGTTCGCCGCGAAGTTCGCGGCCTCGTGGAAGTCGCCCTCGCTGGTGGCGCCGTCGCCGAAGAACGTGCAGGCGATCTGCCTCTCGCCGCGGTACTTGGCCGCCCAGGCGAGGCCGGTCGCGTGCAGCATCTGCGTGCCGATCGGCACCGCGATCGGGGTGGCGTGGTGCTCGCGGGGCATGGCGTTGCCGCGCTCGTCGCCCATCCAGTGGAGGAGGATCGACTCCATCGGCACGCCGCGCCAGAACAGGCCGCAGTTCTCGCGGTAGCAGGTGACGAGCCAGTCCTTCTTGTCGAGGACGTACGCGGCGCCGAGGCTGGTGGCCTCCTGGCCCATGTTCTGCGGATAGGTGCCCATGCGCCCCGAGCGCTGCAGGCGGAACGCCACTCCGTCGAGGTGGCGGCACGCGAACATCGCCTCGTAGAGCTTCACGAGGTCGGCGTCGGGGATGAGTCCCTTGCCGAGCTTCTCGTCGAAGTTCCCCTGCTCGTCGAGGATCGAGACGCGCGGGATCTCGGTCTTGAAGGCGGTGGTGATGGGCATAGAGCGGGCAGTCTAGATGAGGTGCGGCCGATCACGCATCCACGGCGGATGCGGGGTGGCCGATATTCACCGCTCTCGGCATGCGGCGGGCGAGACTTGAGCGCAAGCCGTCGGCTTGGGTCAGTTCCCGTCCGGGATCGGCTCGATCCCCGCGTCGCCGATCCGCGTCCAGGCGGCGATCGTCTCCTCCCGGAGTCGGTCGTGCTCGGCCCGCGAGAGCAGGCCGTCGCGGCGCGCCGCATCGAGCTGGATGAGCTCCTCGCCGAGCGTCGGCGGGCGCGTGACGACCGGCCGGTAGACGGTGCACGCGCACGTCACGAGGCAGAGGGACACCGCAAGCAGCGGTCGGACGACGCATCCGGTGCGGCGGACACGATCCGGCGCGCCGCGGGTCACGGCGCGCCTCCGGACGCCGCGCGCAGGCGGAAGACCGGTGGCAGCGAGTACGCGTTGGGCGTCGGGATGCCCGGCTCGTCGAGGCATGCCTTGCGCCACGCCGAGCCTCGCGCGACCTGGTCGTGGATGCGGATCCGCTTCGCCATCCACCACCTCGCGGGGAGCGCCGAGCGCCGCAAGGACCAGTCGAAGAAGGACGAATCGAGGTGCGTGAAGGAGAGGTCCACCGCGACCGGCGCGCCTTCGGCAGCGCGGCGGACCGGCGGACGGCGCGCCTGCGCTCCGAGCGCCGCCTCGAGCCGCGCGCACTCCTCCGCTCCGAGAACCCCGGCATCCCGCGCCCGGCGCAGGTCCGCCAGCTCGCGGTCCACCGGGTTGAAGAGGCCGGGATTGAGCACCCCGTAGCCCTCGGAGGTCGTTCCCTCCGGCGAATACACCGTGGCCTCGAGCACCACGGGGCCCGCCACCAGGCGCCCGCGCGTTTCCGCGCACCACCCCGAGACCTGCGCGATGCGCGCCGTGCGGTCGAAACCCGCCTGGCCGGTGTCGGCCGTGCGCGTCGGTCCCTCGACGTCCACGAACGCCCCCGGATCGCGCGCGACCGCGTCGATCGAACGGAGCTTCTCGCCAGCCGTCAGGTCCTGCTGCACCACCGGCACGAACACGGGCACGCAGCCGGTGCACGCGAGGAGCGCGAGCGCGCCGGCCAGGCAGGCACGGCCGCGTGCGCGCATCACGCCATCGCCGGCTGCTTCGCGGCCTTCGCCTTGCGGCCCGCCTCGATGCGGCGCTTGGCGTAGTTGACCGCGGCGACGTGCTCGCTCGGGTCGTTCTTGCCTTCCTTGAGGACGGCGGCGGTGGTGTGCTCGATCTGCTCGATCTTCTTGTCGAGCGCGGCCTCGGTCATGCCGAGGTAGAGGCCCGCCAGGCGGATCACGCCGCCCGCGTTCACGATGAAGTCGGGGCCGTAGAGGATGCCGCGCTGCTTGAGCGACGGGCCGTCGACGTCCGGCAGGTGCAGCTGGTTGTTCGCGGTGCCGCAGATGATCGCGCACCTCAGGTGCTTGATCGTGTCGTTGTTGAGGACCGCGCCGAGGGCACACGGCGCGAGCACGTCGCACTCCTGGGCAAAGATGTCCTTGCCGGGCTCGAGCCCGACGACGCCGAGCTCCTTCACGGCGCGCTCGACGGCGGCGGGGTTCACGTCGGTGCCGACCACGGTGGCGCCGGCGGCGCGGCAGAGCTTGGCGAGCCGGTAGCCGGTCGCCCCCAGGCCCTGCACCGCGACCTTCAGGCCCGCGAAGTCGACCTTCCGTCCGGCGTGCGCGAGGCATGCCTTCATAGCGTTGAAGGTGCCCTGGCTGGTGTACGGGCTCGGGTCGCCGCCGTGGCTCACCGTCTCGCCGCCCATGATGTGGCTCGTCTCCTGCGCCATCCAGTCGCAGTACTGCGTGTTGACGCCCACGTCCTCGGCGGCGATGTACTTGCCGCCGAAGGTGTCGACGAACCGGCCCATCGCGCGCGCCTCGGCCTCGGTCGGGGCCTTGCCCTTCTCGATCATGATGACGCTCTTCGCGCCGCCCATCGGCAGGTCGGCCGCGGCGCTCTTGTAGGTCATGCCCTCGGAGAGGCGCAGCACGTCGCGGATCGCCTCGCCCTCGTCCGAGTACGCCCAGCGGCGCGTGCCGCCGAGCGCGTTGCCGAGCACCGACGAGTGCAGCGCGATGATGGCGCGCAGGCCGGTGGCGGGGTCGACATGGAACGCCACGCGCTCGTGGCCGTGCTGGTTCATCGTCTCGAACAGCTTCATCGCGTCGTGGCTCCTGGGGTGGGGTGCGGGCTGGCGATCAGGCGTGCTGCGGCTCGGCGCGCTTCACGGCCTCGCCGTGGAAGACGCTGCCCGCGCCGAACTGCGGGACCGCCTGCGCGTCGGCAGGCTTGAGCGTCCGGCCCGTGCCGCGGGCCTGCATGTCCATGGTGCGCTCGGGGATCGAGAAGTCCGCGTTCGGGAACGAGTCGATGCGCTTCAGGACGGCATCCGCCGCGCGCTTCATGGTCGCGTCGGCGTTGACGCGCAGGGCGCGGATCTCCTCCTCGATCGCCAGGCCGAACATCGCGCACAGGTGCTCGACGACGCCCGTCTCGTAGCGAAGCGCGTCGCCGTCGAGGCCCTTGCGCATGTTGTGGTCGAGCTTGGAGAGCGCGCACGTCATCGCGTGGACGTAGATCGCGCACATGGAGAGGCGGGCCTGGATCGTCTGCTCGGTGACCAGGCGGTCCTCCCACTCCTTGAACATCAGCTTGACCTGGTGGCTGAACTCGCGGATGTTCGCCATCAGGGCGTGCATCTGCGCGGCGATGCGCGGGTCGGCGGCCTTGAACGCGGGAAGCGGCCGGCGAACGCCGAGGAAGAGCTCGCTGCCGATCTGCATCGCGCTTCCCACGTGCGCGAGCGGCCTCTTCTTCACGCCGAGCATCCACTCGCCGAGCTGCTTGGAGCCGTAGGCGAAGATGAACGAGTGCATCACCTCGTTCGCGCCCTCGACGATGATGTTGATGCGGCTGTCGCGCCACGCGCGCTCGACGTGGTTCTCCGTCATGTAGCTCTCGCCGCCCATGACCTGGAGCGCGTCGTTCACCGTGCGGTAGCCGAACTCGCTGCAGAACACCTTGCAGACGGCGGTCTCGAGCATGATGTCCTCGTCGTGCCGGTCGAGGAAGCCGGTGGTCATGAAGAGCATCGCCTCCATGGCGTACGAGTACGCCGCCATGCGCGCGAGCTTCTCCTTCACCTGGTCGAACTCGCCGATCGGGCGGTCGAACTGGTAGCGGTACCTGGCCCACTTGGCGGCCTGCTCGTAGGCGAACTCCGCCGCGCCGAGCATGCCGGCCGAGAGCGTGCAGCGTCCGTAGTTGAGGCAGGTGAGCGCGACGTTGAGGCCGCGGCCCTCCTTGTGGAGCAGGTTCTCGCGCGGCACCTTCACGTTTGTGAGGCGGATGCGCGCCTGCCACGTGCCGCGGATGCCGCACTTGGAGCGGTTGCGGCTGAAGATCTCGACGCCCTCCATGTCGGGCGTGCAGATGAGCGCGGTGACCGCGTCCTTCTCCTTGCCGGTCCTGGGGTCCTTGATCTTCTGCTTGGCCATGACGGTGAACAGGCCGGAGAGGGCGCCCGAGGTTGCCCACTTCTTCTCGCCGTTCACGATGAAGAACTTGCCGCAGTCGCTGACGGTGCAGCGCGTCTCCTGCCCGCCCGCGTCGCAGCCGACGTTCGGCTCGCTCAGGCAGAACGCGCTGAGCGCGTCCTTGGCCATGCGCGGCAGGAAGCGCTTCTTCTGCTCCTCGTTGCCGAAGAGCATGACGGCCTTGCAGCCGATCGACTGGTGCGCCGAGACGAGCACGGCGGTCGAGCCGCAGGTGCGGCCGATGCGGCGCAGCACGCGGTTGTAGCTGGTGATGCCCAGGCCCAGGCCGCCGAACTCCTTCGGGATGGTCATGCCGAGCACGCCCATCGAGAAGAGCTTCTTGACGACCCACTCCGGGATCTCCTGCTTCTGGTCGATCTCGACCGCGGGGTGCTCGTTGCGCAGGTACGCGTCGAGCTCGGCGAGCAGCTGGTCGCAGCGGGCGGTCTCCTCGGCCGGCTGCACGGGGTACGGGAAGACCAGGTCCTCGCGGAAGTTGCCCCAGAAGACGTTCTTGACGAAGCCCATCGTCGCGGGATCGGGCCCGAGCATCTCCTGGGCCTGCTCGATCTGCTTGCGGTCCTTCTCGGAGATGTTCTTCAGGTCCTTCGCGAGGTCGGTCTGCGTCATGTGTGGGCTCCGTGCTCCGTGGGGAAGAGCGGCAATTGTAGGCCGGAATGCATTCGATCCAAGCGGCGCGGCAGCCGCGACTTATGGTCCACCGCCGTCAGCCGGTCCAGGCGTCGAGCAGCGCGCCGAGGTCCGCGCCGTCCGCGAGGCCGTCGCCGGTGATGTCGGCGGAGCCCGGGTTGAGGTCGCCCCAGGCGATGAGGAGCATGGCCAGGTCGATGCCGTCCACGGTGCCGCTGCGGTCGATGTCGCCGATCATGGGCGCGCAGGGGCCGGCGGCGGGGTCGAGCTCGAGCAGCACCACGTAGTCGCTTCCGGGCGCGCCGCACCCGGCCATCACGTCGAGCGGGGCGACGAACACCTCGTAGACGCCGGGCGGCAGGCAGGCGTGCGCCTCCGTGCAGGTGCCCGAGCTGCTGTCCGCCACCGTGCACGCATCCACGATGGCCAGCTGGACCGTGACCTGGCCCCACGCCCAGGCCGCGACCGCCGTCG
>JBILFU010000032.1:0-12151 GCA_044351405.1 Phycisphaerales bacterium | reverse complement strand
AGGTCGCCGAGGACCTGCCGTGCACGGAGCTCGAGGCGGGCGAGCTCGGCGGCGAGGGACTCGCGCTCGCGGACCTGCTGCCGCGCACCACGCTCGCCGCGAGCAAGCGGGAGGCCCGCGACTTCCTGGCGGCGGGCGCCGTGCTCGTGAACGGCGAGAAGGCCGCGGCCGACGCGCGGCTCACCCCGCGCGACCTGCTGCACGGGAGGTTCGCGCTCCTGCGCCGCGGGAAGAAGAACTGGCACGCCGTGCGCGCGCGCTGACGGCGGCCGGGCGCGCGCCTGCCGCCCGCGCCGCGGCGCTCAGGGCGCCGGCTCGGTCGAGGGCATGGGTCGCGGCAGGACGCGCAGGCGCACGGAGGGGGCCTTGCCCGGTTCCTCGCCGGCCGCGCGCACCACCGACACGCCGTCCGGCAGCCGCCAGAAGGTCACCGGGTAGTCCGCCTCGCCGACGCGCTCCGGGGCGCTGCCGAGGTCGACGACCGCCGTCGGCTCGAACCGGCCCGTCGCGATCGACTCGATCGCCGCGCCCGGCCCGCTCACCACCACGTCGCGGATCGCCTCCGAGCCGTCGGCGGTGCGCACCTCCCAACGGTCCGCTGCCGCGGGCGAGAGGGCGACGCGCACCGGCACGCGCGCGAGCCGCAGGTCCGCGGTGGACGCCACGAGCTCGAACGAGAGGCTTGCGCGCGGCGGCACGATGCGGCACTGCTCGCGCCACCGCGCGAGCGACTCCGGCAGGCGCAGGTCCACGTCCACCCTCTGCGGCGCGCCGGGCTTCAGGTTGCGGACGTCCGCGCTGGCCTCGACCTGCAGCGAGCCGGCGGCCTGCCGGGCGGCGGCGGGCAGCGTGACGGCGACGACCGCGGGCTCCACCGTGATCGCGCCGCGTACCGCCGCGTTCGGCAGGCTGCTGAAGACGGGCACCTGCTCGGTGACGAGCGAACCGGTCTCGTACCGGACGGACTCCGGCCGCACGCGCACCACCTCCGCGCCGGAGGCGGCGATGGCGGGATCCGCCGCCAGCACGTCGCGGAGCGTGGCCTGGTTGGCCCCGTCCTGGTTCGGCAGTCCCGGGCCTCCGACCGCCACCGAGAGCCCGTTGCGGAGGACGTCCTCGACGGCCTCGATCGACCGCCGCGAGCCGCGCAGCTCGACCGTGACCGTGACCGCGCCGGCGGGATCCACGTAGCGCTCGCGCGGGTCGGCGGGCGCCAGCCGCAGCGTGCCGGACACGGAGCCCGATTCGCGCGTACGGTCGTTGGCGTAGGCCCACACCAGGAGGGCGATGATGGCCGCCGCCACCATGTTGAGCACCTCGGAGCGGACGGGCGCGCGCGGCGTCATGCCCCACCGCCTTCGACGGCCGTGCCGGAGTCGGGTTCGGCCGCGAGCGCCTCGCGCAGCCTGGCCGCGAAGTCGTCGTAGGCGATCGGGTCGCTCAGCTCGCCGTCGCGGGCGATCCGGATGGCGCCGGTCTGCTCGCTGACGACGACCACCACCGCGTCGGTCTCCACCGTCGCGCCCACCGCCGCCTGGTGGCGCGAGCCCAGCCGGGCGGGCACCGTCGAGGCCTCCGCGATCGGGAGCTGCACGTTGGCGGCGGCGATGCGGCCGTTGCTCACGACCACCGCAAGGTCGTGGAGCGGGCTGTTCGGCCAGAAGACGGACTCGAGGAGCCGCGCGGACACCACGCTGTCGATGGCCACGCCGGTGCGCACCATGTCCGCGAGGGGTACTCCGCGCTCGATCACGATCAGCGCGCCGAACTGGTTGCGGCTCAGGAACTCGACGGCCTCGTCGATGGCCGGGACGCTCTCCGCGAACTGGCCGCCGCCGCGGCCGAGCCAGCGCGACTGCCCCAGACGGATCAGCGCCTGCCGCAGCTCCGGCTGGAAGATCACCACGAGCGCCACCGCGAGCGTCCCCGCCAGCGCCTCGGCCACGAACCGCAGCCGCGCGAAGGTGTCGCTGCCGGTGCCGCCCAGCCGCAGCGCCAGGATGACCGCCGCCAGGATGACGATCACGCCCTTGAGCACGCCGGCGCCGCGCGTCCCGCGCAGGAAGCGGAGCATCAGGAATGCCGCCAGCCAGATCACCGCCAGCTCGACCGCGATCGCGATCGGCTCGTTGCCGCGGAAGACCTGCCCGATGCGCTCCAGCATGCGCGCTCGAGTATAGGTGCGGCCCGTCCGGCACCGCGCCGATACGATGCGCTCGATGACCCGCGCCCCCGGCTCGTTCCAGCTCGGCAGATTCACCGCCTCCTGCGCCGCCTCCGGCCGCACGCTGGTTCCCGGCGAGCAGGTGGTGGCGACGCTCTGCGACGCGCCCGCCGGCGACGACACGGGGCACGAGTTCGTGCGCCGCGACTTCTCCCTGGAGGCCTGGGACTCCGGGAAGCGCCCCGAGGGCATGGTCTGCTTCTGGCGGACCACGGCCCCCGAGCCCGACCAGAAGCGCCGGATGCTCGTCGACGACGACACGATGGTCGAGCTCTTCGACCGCCTGGAGGGCGACGAGCGGCCGCAGCGGATCGCGTACCGCTGGCTGATCTGCCTGATCCTCGTCCGCAAGCGGCTGCTGCGCCAGCTCCGGATCGACCGCGAGGGCGATTCCGAGTGGTGGCTCGTGCAGAAGCGGGGCATGGACGATGCCGTGCCGCCGATCCGCGTGCTCAACCCGCGCATCCGCGACGAGGACCTGCAGGAACTCGCCGAGCACCTCGGCGAGGTGATGCAGAGCGAGCTGTGACCGCCGGCGGGCGGCCTGCGGCGCGGGGGCTGGCCGCACCGGCCGCCGTCCTGGCGGCGGCGCTGGCCGCGTGCACGCAGGGCCCCGCGCCGCTGCCCGATGCGGGGTCCGGGCAGTCCGCGGCGCCGGCGCCGCTCCTGCTGCCCGACGCCTCGGCCGTCGCCGCTTCCGAGCGCGCGCGGGTCGGTGCGCTCCGGGTGCTGCACGCGCGCGGCGTCGCCGAGGCGCGCTGGCGCGACGCGGAGGGCGAGCACTTCGACCAGGGCGACGCCGACCTTCGCTGGTCCGCGGCCCGCGGCATCGCCGTCGGCATCTCGAAGCTGGGCGAGCGCTACGCGTTGGTCGGCAGCGACGGCCGGCGCTGGTGGCGCTTCGAGCCGAAGGCCACGCCGTCGCGGCTGGTGACTGGGAGCGGCCCCGACGATCCGTCGAGCGGCGTGCCCTCGGCGCGCGTGGTCGGCCTGCTGCCGCTCGAGCCGGTGGCGGGCGCCGTCGCGGAACTGCGCGACGGGTCCGCGTGGTTCGCGATCGCCCCGGCGGGCGCGGCGCGCGCGGAGGCGGCGTTCGACCCGGCCACCCTCGAGCCGCGCGCGGTGCGTCTGGTGGCCCGCGACGGCTCCGCGATCGAGGCGGTGTTCGACGGGTTCCTGGCGGTGGAGACGGCGGGCGCGGCGCCCGGTGCATGGCCGCGGATCCCGCGCCGGGTGCGCGTCGCTGCCGCGGGGACGTCCATCGTCGTGGCGCTCGACGTCGCGCGCGCCGACGCCGAGGCGGCGGACCGCGCGCAGCTCTACGACCTGGACGCGCTGCGTACGCGCTTTGCCCCCCAAGCGGTGGAGGAGCGCTGATGCGGCCCGCGCGCGGGATGCTGCCGGTCGCGCTGGCCGCGCTGGCCGTCGCGCTGGCCGCCGCGTCGCCGTGTGCGGCGGCGCCGGAGGGCCGGGCGCTCCCGTCGGCGTCGGACGGCGTGCACGCGTGGCTCGCCGTGGAGCGGGCGACCGAGTCGGGGATCGAGCACGCGCTCCTGCACCATGCCGGGCCGATGGGCTGCGACTGCGCGCGGGAGGCGATCACGCTCCCGAGGCGCCCCGAGGCGATGGCCGCGCACGACGGCCGCGTGTGGGTGGTGCTCGAGGCGGAGCCGGGCGGCAGGCGCGAGGTGTTCTCGCAGGCGGCGCGGCGCAACCCCGCCACCGGCGCGTACTTCTCCGATCCCGCCGGCCGGATGGAGATCCATCCGAGCCTGCCCGCGGACGGCGCCCTCCTCGCGGTGTCCGCGCAGGGCGGGGCGCTGGCCGTGCTCCGCGAGGGTGCCGGCCCGGAGTCGCTGGGCGCGCGCGGCTGGGCGGCAGCGCCCGACCGCGTGGACCTGGCCGCGCCCGCGGATGCGCTCCGCGCCCCGGTGCAGGGGGCGATGGCGCCCGCCGACCTGGTGCGCGAGCCCTCGGGCGCGCGCTCGATCCGCTATCGCACGCCGGCGGGCGATCTCCTGCTGGCGGCCTTCGATCCGCCGGAGCGGGCCTTCGCGGTGCTCGGCGTCGGCGGGAGGTTCGGCATCTTCGTTCCCACGGGCGACGGCGGCGCGGCGGTTCGCTGGGTGGACGCCGTCGACGGAACGGTGTCCCCGCAGGCGGTGCTCGGTCCGCAGCCCGCGAGCGCGGCGCAGGCGTGCTCGGGCATGGCGGGGGTGGGCCTGGCCGGTTGCCTCGCGGGGCTCCTCGCGTGGCGCTTCCTGCGCCTCAAGTCCGCTTCCGGCGAACGCCGATGACCCGCACGGCGGACGGATCCGCCGGATCGAGGGTGCACGGCTGCACGACGGAACCGACCTGGGCCTGCTTCGACCTTTGCCCGCAGAGGGCGGTGCGCCGTCGTTCGGGCAGCTGGTGTCCGCGTTCCGGGAGGTGGCCGCGGGCGTCGAGGGAACGCACCGGGCGCTGATCGAGCGCGTGGAGCACCTCAGCCGGGAGCTGGAGTCCCTCCGCGCCAGGCAGCGGGAGGAGCCCGACGTCGCCTGCGACGGCACCGTGACCCTGGAGACCGTGGAGCGCCGCGCGATCCTCGCGACCCTGGAGCGCTTCGGCGGGCACCGCGACCGCACGGCCCGCGCGCTGGGGATCGGCGTCCGGACGCTGGGCATGAAGCTGCGCGCCTGGAAGTCCGCGGGGCTGGTGCCCGAGCACCTCTGAGCCCCGTTATACGGCCCCGCAGAAAGTGCAGGTCCCGCGCAGCTCCTGCCGATCACCGTGAAACGAGGTGCACCGCGTCCCGCACGGATGCGGGCGCGTGCATCACGGTGCCCCGCGGAGCGCCCGTGATGGACCCAATCGACGCAGTGCGGTATTGCGGCGCGCCGGCATCGGCGGAGCAGGTCCGCGCGCCTGCCGCCGCCGCCGCATCGCGGCCTGCAGACGGCGCGGACGCGCTGCTTGCGACGGCACGCGAGAGCATCGACCGGGCGCGCGCGCTCGGTGCGGAGGCGGAGCGCGCCATCCCGTGCCGGCGCGGCGCGCCGATGGACGACGTGGAGGGGATCCTCCGCGCGACCATGAAGGCCGATGCCGCGTTCCGCATGCTCGAGGCCGCACGCAACGCGATGCTGGAGGCGTATGCCCGGACGGCCGGCCCGTCGACGGGCCGCTGAGACAGGAGGAGCCATGGAACTGATCGAGGACCAGACCGAGGACGCCGGGCGCCGGGAACTGGCGGAGGCCGGGGACGGCCAGCCCCCGCGTCGCATCTCGCCGCGGACCGCGCTCGCGCTCGGTGTCGCGGCCGCTTCCGCGTGCGCGCTCGCGCTGGCGTGGTGGTCGTCGCGCCCCGCGGAGCGCGCGGCGCTCGCGGTGCAGCCCTCCGGCACGGAACCGGCGCTGCGCGCCCTCGCCGCGGCCGGCATCCGCGCCGAGTCGCGCGACGGGCTGCTCTGGGTACCGGCGGCGGACGCGGCGCGCGCGGCGGCGCTCGCGGCTCCCGGCCCCGCGCCAAACGCCGTCGCCGCGGCGCTCGAGGGCGAGTCCGTGTTCGCGAGCGGCGAGTCGAGCCGCGCGCGACGCACCGCCGCGGTGATCCGCGAGCTCGAGGCCTCGATCGCCATGCAGCCCGGCGTCGAGCGAGCCAGCGTGGTCGTCGGCGAGTCGGCGCGGCCCGCGGCTCCCGGCGCCCCCGGCGGATCCACCGCGTCCGTGACGGTGCGGATGCGCTCGGGCGCCATGCCCGACGACCTGGTGGACGCCGTCGCTGCGCTCGTCGCCGGCGCGTGCCCGGGCATGCGGCCGGAGTCGGTCGCCATCGTGGATGCCGGTGCCGGGAGGGTCCGCACGATCCGCGGCGCGGGCGAGCGGGCGCTGGCCGCGGCGCGGCGCACCCGCGAGGAGCAGGGCGCGCGGCTCGCGAGCGCGGCGCTCGCGCACGTGCCCGGCGCGTCGGTGCGCGTCACCGAGGCGGACGGCGGCGCCCTCGTCGCCGAAGTGGTGCTTCCGCGCGGCTTCGTCGAGGCGCGCGCGGCCGCGACCGGCTCGCCCGACCTCGTCGCGGCGCTTGCCGGGGAACGGGAGGCGCTGCGGGATTCCCTTGCGCCCGTCCTCGAGGCCTTCGGCGGCTGCCCGGCGACGGTGACGGTGTCGGTCGCGGATACGGAATCCGCCCCGCTCCGGACGGAGCGCACCCCCGCGGAGGCCGCCCTTGCCATGGAGGCGGAGCGCACCCTGCCGCTGGGGCCCGCCCCCGGCCGGGAGGCGTTCCCGTTCGGCTGGGCCGTGGTGGCGGCGTTCGGCCTGGCAGGCGCCGCGTGGTTCGCGTGGCGTCGCCCGGCGGGCGCGCCGCACGGTGCGGCGGAACCGTCCGCTGCGCCCGACGACGAGTCCATGCCCGACTTCGACGGGGATCCGCTGCCCGGCGCGGAGGCGTCCGAAGCCGTCCGTGCCGCACCGGCCGCCGCCGCGGGCGTGCTGCGCCGCTGGCTCGACGCGGGCTTCGAGGATCTTGCAGCGCGGCTGGTCGTCGCGCTGGACGCCGCGGCCTCGGCATCGGTGCTCCGCGCGCTTCCCGTGGCGCACGTCGAGCGCGTGACCGAGGCGCTCGGCAGCATGGAGGACGTCTCTCGGGAGGACCTCGCGGACGCGGTCGAGTCCTTCCTCGCCGAGTTCCACGGTCCGGGCGGGTTCGGTCCCGCGGCGGAGGCGGCGTGAGCGGCGCACCGGGCGAACCGCCGCGGCAGCCCGAGCCTCCGCGCACGCAGGAGGAGGTCATCGCCTCCGGGTTCGCGGCGCTCGCGCGGTTCCTCGAGACGGCGCGCCGCGCCGCGGAGCGGGCGTCGCGCGGCGAGGGACCCGCGGCCGATGCCGCGCGCAGCGCGCGCGATGCCGTGCGGGCCGTGCGCGACGCCGCGCCCCGCGTCCTCGGCCGCGGGGATCGCTCGTCCGTCGACGGCGAAAGTTGAGGAAACGGCGGCCCGCGCGCCGATCCCAAGGGTGCCGGCCGGTCGTGCCGGGTGAGGTCCACATGGAAGTCTCCGAACGCGCTGCCATCGGTCCACGGTTCGACGTCACCGCGCTTCCCGCGTCGCCGGACGCACCGTTCGCATTCCAGCTGCGTCGCGCGCTGCGCTCGCTCCTCGGGCAGCGCGGCGGGACGATGCTCCTGCACTCGCGCGGCAGCGGGGCCACGGTGCGGATCACGTGCGAGGCCTCTGGGGCGAGCGCCTCGGCATCGATCGCGTGCGCGGAGCCGGCCGACGCGGACGCCGTGCGCCGCTGCGCTGATGCGCTGCTCGCCGAGTGCGCGCGCTGCGGCTGCGCGCTTGCGCGGATCGAGTGCGTCGGGCCGTCCCGCGCGCTCCTCCCGGCAGCCTGAAAACGAAGGTCAGCGGCGGTCGGCTGAGGTCAGCGGCGCGGGTTGCGCCCGTTGCGGTGCTCGCGCGGGTCCTGCCCGACGCGGTGCGGCGTGCGCGGCTGTCCGGTGGCGGCACGCGCCATCCGGGACGCGGCGCTCTCGCCGTCCGCCGGTTCCCGCGCGGGCTCCCCGGCGGCCTGCGCCCCGGTCCCCGGGTCGGCGTGCGCATGCACGTCCGCCGTCGATCCGCGGTCCGGGCCCTCGGCGCCGTCCGTGCGCTCCGCGGGCCGCGCGAAGACCAGCCGTCCCGACGAGGTCTGCACGGTGTTGGTGACGACCACCGCGGCCGTCGAGCCCACGAGGCTCGCGCCGTGGTCGACCACCACCATGGTGCCGTCAGGCAGGAAGCCGATGCCCTGGTGCGGCGACTCGCCGCGCTTGACGACCGCCAGGCGCAGCTCCTCGCCGGCGGACTGCCCCGGCCGCATCGCGCCCGCCACCGCGTTCAGGTTCAGGCAGGGCACGCCGTGGATCTGCGCGACGCGCTCCAGCCCGCCGTCGGTGGTGACGATGCGGCAGCGGTCGGCCTTGGCGGCCTCCACCAGCGCGCGGTCGACGTTGCGCTCCTCGGTGCGCAGGTCCTCCACCTGCAGGTCGATCCACGGATTGGCCTGGAGGCGCTGCAGCATCTCCAGCCCGCGCCGCCCGCGCTCGCGCTTGGAGCGGTCGGCGCTGTCGGCGAGCGCCTGCAGCTCGTCGATCACGAAGCGCGCCACGATGACGGGCGCGTCCACGATGCCGGTGCGCGCGAGTTCGTCGATGCGGCCGTCGATGATCGCCGACGTGTCCAGGATGAGCGGCCGCGCCCCGCGCACCTGGCGCGCGAACTCCACGTACGGGATCACCAGCCGGAAGTCGTCGCGCGTGGTGAGCACGACGGACACCGAGAGGTAGACCAGGATGATGCCGATCGTGACCTTGCCGAGGCCGAGGTACACGGCCGCCGACTCCCGCAGGTCCCAGGCGTTGGCCACCAGGTCGATGACGCTGCCCACCGCCACCGCGCCCACCAGGCCGAGCATGGTGCCGACGAAGATGGCCACCACCCACGCCAGTCGCTTGTTGGGCGTGAGCGCGTCCACCGTGATGACCAGGAGCCCCAGCGCGACCGCCGCGATGAGCAGGCCGACCACCGTGCTGTAGCCGAAGTCGATCGCGCTGGTGCGGTTGCTCGCCACCGTGAGCACCACCACGGTGATCAGGACGACCACGAAGATCGACCGCAGCACCGTCATCAGGATGCGGTGCGACCGGGCGTCGGCGTCCACCAGGCTCCGGCGGCGCCCGGCCGCGGGCGGCGGCGGGGCGGGGGCCTCGTCGGCGCTGGAACGCTCGTCGGTGTCCATCGGAACCGAGTGTATCTGCGGGGTCGGCGCATCCCGCCGGTGCGCTAGACTGCCCTCGTCGGCAGCGAGGAGGACGGCCGGGTCCCGTCGTCGGTCGGCCCGTGAACCTGGTCAGGGCCTGACCGCAGCAGCCATAAGCGGCGTCGGCCGAGCGCCGGTCCGCCTGGCCGTCCTCCCAGCTGCCGACGCTCTTTTTGCGCTCCGCGCCGAGGTCCACCGTGGCAAGCACCGTCAGGAAGAAGAAGGACGCAGAGCCCGCGGCCGAGACCGCGGCAAGCCTCATCCCGGGCATGGAGCCCGCGGCGCCGAAGGCGTACACGGTGCTCGCGCGCCGGTACCGCTCGCGGACCTTCGACGAGGTGGTCGGGCAGGAGTCCATCGCGCGCACGCTGCGCAACGCGATCGAGCACGGCCGCACGGCGCACGCCTACCTCTTCTGCGGGACGCGCGGCGTCGGGAAGACCAGCATGGCGCGCATCCTGGCGCGGGCGCTCAATGCCCGCGCGCAGGTCCAGGCCGGCGAGATCGGCGACGCCATCATGCGCGGCGAGGACATGGACGTGGTGGAGATCGACGGCGCCTCGAACCGCGGCATCGACGACGCGCGCGAGCTGATCGCGGCGGCGGGGATCGCCCCGGCCCGCAGCCCGTACAAGATCTACATCATCGACGAGGTGCACATGCTCACGGTGCCCGCGTTCAACGCGCTCCTCAAGACGATGGAGGAGCCGCCGGCGCACGTGAAGTTCATCCTGTGCACCACCGAGCCGCACAAGGTGCCGGCCACGATCCAGAGCCGCTGCCAGCGCTTCGACTTCCGCAACATCCCCGCGCAGAGGATCGCCGCGCACCTCGGCGACGTCCTGGCGCGGGAGTCGATCGCCGCGGACGACGCCGCCGTCATGCAGGTGGCGCGCATCGCCAACGGCTCGATGCGCGACGCGCTCAGCCTGCTCGACCGGCTGGTCGCGGCCGGCGCCGACGGCCGGGTGACGGTGCGGCTCCTGGAGGAGGTGCTGGGCGTGCCCGACGCGGCGGCCGTGGCAGGCGTGGTGTCCGCGATCGGCTCCGGCGACGCACGGGCCGCGCTCGAGCGCGCGGGCGCGCTGCTCGAGGGCGGAACGAGCATCGAGCAGGCGGTCGAGCTCCTGGCCGACCGGTTCCGGACGCTGATGGTGGCGGCCGTGTGCGGCGAGTCGACGCCGCTCCTGGAGCTCGCCGACGAGGCCCGCGCCGAGGCCGTGCGCGACGCGCGCGCATTCGATCCCGCGACGCTCGCGCACCTGGTGGCCGTGACGGACGCCGTGCTGCGTTCCGTGAAGCAGAGCGCGGTGCCGCGGACCATCTTCGATGCTGCGGTGGTGCGCATGGCGCTCGCGTCGCGCTTCGTGCCGACCGCGGAGGCCGCGGGCGGGGGTGAGCCTCCCGCAAAAAAAGCGCTCCGCCCCGCGTGACGGCGCCGGCGGCGCCGGCGCCCGCGCCGGAACCGCCAGCGGCCCTCGACGTCGGGGCGCTCTGGAGGCGCATGCAGGACGCGGCGGAGGCCTCGCCGCGCGACCAGGCGATCGTCGATTCGTATTCGCCGGCGGCGTTCGACGCCGGGCTGCTCGTGGTCCGCAACTCGCGCCCGGGCGGCGCGGGAGGCACCGCGGTGCAGGAGATGCTCGCCTCGCTCGCCTCCCGGGCGGCGGGGCGCGCGGTGCGCGTCCGCATCGACGCGGAGGCCGAGGTGCGGCGGAGGCCGGTCGCGGCGCCCGGGGACCCGCCCCCTTCCGCGGCGGCGCGCCCCGCTGGAGCTGCACGCCCGCCCGCGGCGGCCGGGGCCGATCCCCGCGGCCCGTCGCTGCGCGACGATCCGGTGGCCGGCCATCCGCTGGTGCGCGAGGTGTCCGCCCTCTTCGACGCCACGATCGTCCGCATCGAGGCGGCGGGTAGCCTTCCTCCCGAGGCGGGCGCGGATGCCGGCGCCGACGCCGACGCCGCGACCCAGGGAGACCACGATGTTTGACAAGCTGAAGGCCGCCGCCGGCGTCGCCGGACTGCTGAAGGACCTGCCGCGCATGCAGCAGCGGCTCGAGCAGGTGAAGGACGAGCTCGGGCGCCTGCAGTGCACGGGCCACTCCTCCTGCCGCCGCGTCCGCGCGGTGGTGAACGGGCGCATCGAGCTTGTCTCCGTGGACATGGACCCGGCCGCCGTCGCGGCCGGGCAGCAGGCCCGCGGCGAGCTCCAGTCCGCCGTGGTCGAGGCCGTGAACGACGCCATCCGCCACGCGCGGCGCGAGGCGGGGCAGCGGCTCGCCGACGCGGCCGCGGAACTCGGCATTCCCGTGCCTCCCCAGCTCCTCCAGCACCTCTGAGACCGCACCGCGCCGTGCCCGCCGAACGTCCCAGCTCCGCCTACCCCGAGTGCGTGGTGCGCCTGATCGAGGAGTTCGGGCGCCTTCCGGGGATCGGCCGCCGCAGCGCGGAGCGGCTCGCGTTCTTCGTCCTCAAGAGCGCGGAGCCCGACGCGATGCGCCTCGCGCAGGCGATCACCGACGTCAAGCGCCGCATCCGCCACTGCTCGACCTGCTGGAACCTCACCGACGCCGATCCGTGCCCGATCTGCGCGAACCCCGCCCGCGACGCGTCCACGGTGCTCGTGGTCGAGCAGCCGAAGGACCTGATCAGCCTCGAGCAGACGGGGATGTACCGGGGCGTCTACCACGTCCTGATGGGTCGGCTCGATCCGCTCGAGGGCGTGGGCGCCGACAGCCTGACGCTGCGCGACCTGGTGCGCCGGGCGCAGCGCCCGGAGTCGAACGCGCGCGGCGTCGCGGTGCGCGAGGTGATCCTCGGCATGAACCCCGACATGGAGGGCGAGAGCACGGGCCTGCAGGTCGCCGCCGAGATGGGGCGGCTCGGAATCCGCGTGACGCGCCTGGCGCGAGGGCTCCCGGCGGGCGGGCAGATCGAGTTCGCGAGCAAGGCCGTGCTCGCGGACGCCATCGCGTGCAGGCAGGAGCTCTGACGTGCGCTTCGAGCAGTCGCCGCGACTCGCCGCCGGCCAGCAGATGCGGATGGTGCCGCGCCTCATCCAGTCGATGGAGGTGCTGCAGATGCCGGCCGCCGCGCTGCAGGAGCGGATCGCGCAGGAGCTCGAGCGGAACGTCGCGCTCGAGGCGA
>JBILFU010000253.1:0-3404 GCA_044351405.1 Phycisphaerales bacterium | reverse complement strand
CCGTGGCCCTCGCCATCAAGCTGATCCGCGACGAGTTCCGCCGCATGCAGGAGGAGCCGGTGACGGCGGAGGAGCTCGAGGTCGCCAAGAAGGGCTTCATCGAGGCGTTCCCCGGCCAGTTCTCGAGCAAGGACAACACGCTCGCCATCTTCGTCGGCGACGAGTGGACCGGCCGCGATCCCGCCTACTGGCAGGGCTACCGCGCGAACATCGAGAAGGTGACCGCGGCGGACGTGCAGCGCGTGGCGAGGAAGTACCTGAACTTCGACGACATGGCGGTGCTGCTCGTCGGCAAGTGGGACGACATCGCCCCCGGCGACCAGGCCGGCCGCGCCAGGATGGCCGACTTCTTCGGCGGCCAGGCGACGGAGCTTCCGCTGCGCGACCCGCTCTCCATGAAGCCGATGGACGTGCCGCAGCAGACGGACAGCGCGCCGAAGCAGGGGCAGTGAGGCCCTGCCTACAGTTGTCGTCCGATGCCAGCGGCCCCCGCAGCAGCACCGCGCACCCGAGCCCCGCGTGACCCCGCGCTCGCGGCCGTCGCGCGCAAGGCGGAGGCGGGCGAGCGCCTGACCGCCGCCGACGGCGCGACGCTCTTCGCGACGCCGGACATCCACGGCGTGCTGCGGCTCGCGGACATGGTCCGCCGGAGGCTCCACGGCGACCAGGCGTTCTACAACGTCAACCGGCACCTGAACTACTCGAACATCTGCGCCCTCAGCTGCAAGTTCTGCGCGTTCCACCGCAAGAAGGACCAGGACGGCGCCTACGAGCACTCGCTCGAGGACATCCGCGCCGAGGCGCGCAAGGCCCGCGACAGCGGCGCCACCGAGATGCACGTGGTCGGCGGGCTGCACCCGTGGCTACCGTTCTCGTACTACACGGACATGCTCCGCGCGATCCGCGAGGAGGCGCCGCAGCTCCACGTGAAGGCGTTCACGGCGGTCGAGATCGTGCACCTGCAGCGCATCTCGAAGCGCGGCGGCGAGGGCTACGAGGGCACGAAGGCCGTGCTGCGCGATCTTCTCGAGGCGGGCCTCGGCAGCCTGCCGGGCGGAGGCGCCGAGGTCTTCGACGACCGCGTACACGACGAGGCCTTCAAGGGCAAGATCCGAAGCGACCAGTGGCTCGACGTCCACCGCGCCGCGCACGAGCTCGGGCTCAACTCGAACGCCACGATGCTCTACGGCCACATCGAGGAGCGCAGCGAGCGCCTGCACCACATGGAGCTCCTGCGCAGGCAGCAGGACCGCACGCTCGCCGCGTGGGCGCGCGCGCAGGGCATCCAGGTGGCCGCGGACGGCGCGGTGGTGCTGACCGGTCCGGCGGAGCGCTACCCGGCCGAGCGGCTCCCGATGCCCGGCTCGCGCGGGCTCGCGACCGGCTACTTCCAGACGATCATCCCGCTCCCCTTCTTCCCGAACGCGAGCGAGCTCGAGCACCTGCCCGGCCCGACGGGCCTCGAGAACCTGCGCACGCTCGCCGTCGCGCGCCTGATGCTCGACAACTTCCCGCACGTGAAGGCGTTCTGGATCATGCAGACGCTGCCGATGGCGCAGCTCGAGCTGCAGGCCGGCGCCGACGACATCGACGGCACGGTGGTCTGGTACGACATCACCAAGGCCGTCGGCGAGGGCAACCACCAGGAGACGAGCGTCGCCGACCTGGTGCGCGCCATCCGCGAGGCGGGATTCCGGCCCGTGGAGCGCGACACCCTCTACCGGCCGGTGGTGCGGGACGGGGCGGCCTGGCGGGTCGGTTGACGCCCCCTGGCCGCCGGCCCGCCGGGCACGCGGGCACGGGCGGCTCAATAACGCGCAATCAGGACGGCTTCCCCTTTCCCTGCGAACGTTTCCGGCGTACCTACTGACGGACGGTTCCATGCATCGCCACCTCCGGAACGCCATCGCGGCCGGGGCGACTTTCGCCCTCGCCGCCACCCTCCGCGCCGACCGCCTCCCGGGCGACGTCGTCGGCGTCGGCAAGCAGGCGTACGAGTCGGCCGACCTCCGCGGACCGTGGTCCGCGGTCGCGTGCGGCGGCACGCACACGGCGGCGCGCGGCGCGGACGGCCGGGTGCTCGCGTGGGGTTCCGACGTGTTCGGCCAGTGCACGCCCCCGGCAGGCCTGGCGAACGTGGTGCAGGTGGCCGCGGGCAGCGCGCACACGCTCGCGCTGCGCTCCGACGGCTCGGTGGCCGCATGGGGGCTGAACGACGACGGCCAGTGCAGCGTCCCCGCGGACGTCGGCGTCGCCGCGGACGTGTCGTGCGGCTCGAACTTCTCCTTCGCGCGCCGCGCCGACGGCTCGATCCGCGGCTGGGGCCGCAATGCCTCGGGCCAGCTCAACGTGCCCGCGGACCTGGGCCCGGTGCTGCAGGTTGCGGGCGGAACCGAGTTCTCCGCGGCCGTGCGCACGGACGGCACGGTGCGCGCGTGGGGTTCGAACACCTACGGGCAGACCGGCGTGCCGACCTCGCTCGGCGCGGTCGTGCGCATCGCGTGCGGCACGCAGCACACGGTGGCGCTGCGCCCGGACGGCTCGGTGCGCGCGTGGGGCCGCAACGATCAGGGCCAGACATCGGTGCCGGCCACGCTCGGCGCCGCGACGCAGGTGGCTGCCGGCGGCTCGACGTCGGCCGTGCTGCTGGCGACCGGCAGCCCGGTCGCCTGGGGCGCGAACGACCAGGGCCAGGCCTCGGTCCCGGCCTCGGCCGCGGGCGCCACGGCGATCTCGATGGGCAGCACCCACGCCGCGGCGCTCCTGCCGGACGGCAGCGTGCGCTGCTGGGGCGCGGCCGACTCCACGCAGTGCGGCGTCCCGGCATTCGCCGCCGCGCCGACGAGCATCGCCGCCGGGAACGACCATGCGCTCGCGTCGCTTGCCGACGGTTCGGTGGTCGCCTGGGGATCGAACCGGTTCGGGCAGGGTGCCGTGCCGACCGGCATCGGGCCCGTGGCGCAGGTGAGCGCAGGTGCGAACCACTCGCTCGCCGTGACCGCGTCGGGCGCGGTCCGCGCATGGGGGGTCAACACCTCGGGCCAGTGCAACGTGCCCGCGATGGGGCCCGCCACCCAGGCCGCCGGCGGCGGATCGCACTCGCTCGCGCGCCTGGCGGACGGGACCGTGCGCGCGTGGGGGCTCAACACGTCGGGACAGTGCAACGTGCCCGCAGGACTCGCCGGTGCGCAGCAGGTGGCGGCGGGCTCGTTCCACAGCGTGGCGGCCCTCGCCGGCGGCGCCGTCGCGGCGTGGGGCGGCAACGCGTTCGGCCAGTGCCGGCCGCCCGCCTCGCTCGGCGCGGTGTCGCAGGTGTCCGCCGCCGGTTCGCACACGGTGGCGCTCGGCACCGACGGGTCCGTGACCGCGTGGGGCCTGAACGACCACGGCCAGTGCAACGTGCC
>JBILFU010000031.1:0-12359 GCA_044351405.1 Phycisphaerales bacterium | reverse complement strand
TCCGTCGCCGCGCACAGGCCGTCGAACGCCTCGTCGGAGAGGTGGCTCGCGTCGTGAAGGATGCCGCAGGCGTCGAGCGCCGCCACGCAGTCGCGGCCCATGCCGGTGAGCGGGCCGTGCGACGCGTTGCCGCCCGCGTAGCGCGAGCCGTATCCCCACGCGAGGCCCACCGCGCGCACGCCGCGGGAGTGCCACCAGCCCACCTCGTCCGGCGTGCGGATCGGGTCGGCGCACTCCATGAGGAGGACCACGCCGGGCGGCGCGGACGCCGTCGCGGCCGCGCTTGCGTCCAGGTCGTCCGCGGAGCGCACGATCCGTATGCGGCCCGCGCGCTCGAGCGCCTCGTACCGCTCCAGCTGGCGCACGCCCGCCGCGTGGGCGCCTTCCGCGTCCAGGCTGTCGCGGTAGCCCCACGGCGTGCCCGCCGCCTCCGCGCCGAGCTCCGTGAAGATGGTTCCGAGGAAGATCCGCACGTTGCCGCGCGCGAGGGCGGGAAGGCTCACGCCACGGGCGGCCGGGTCGGGCAGCTCCCCCTCGACCGAGGGGCCGTGCAGGTCGAGGTACGCGAGGTCGAGGTGCGCGTCGAGCCACCAGGACTCGCTGCCGGGGCGTGCGGACGTCATCGGCGGCAAGGTACGCTTCCCTCCCGGCTCCATGGACCTCGCCGCCGCCGACATCCCCGCCGCCGGCCCCTCGGAGGCCCGAGCGCCCCAGCCGCAGCGCGCGACGCGCGGCGAGCGCTGGGCGTGCGCCGTGCTCGCGGCCGCGGCGCTCGCGGTGCTCGGGCTCGCCGCCTGGCTCGAACCCTCCCCCTCCGGCATCGGCACCCACCGGGCGCTCGGCCTTGCGCCGTGCGGGTGGGTCCAGTCGATGTCGCTGCCGTGCCCGAGCTGCGGCATGACCACCGCCTTCGCGCTCGCCGCGCGCGGCCGGTTCGTCGCCTCCGCGGCGGCGCAGCCCATGGGATTCCTGCTCGCGGTCGGCAGCGCGGCCGCCGCGATCGCCTGCCTGCACACGGCGCTCACGGGAAGCCGCCTGGCGCACGTCCTCGGGGCGCGGCTGACGCCGAGGGTCCTCCTGGGCCTCGGGATCGTCGCGCTCCTCGCCTGGGGATGGAAGATCGCCTCGTACCGGGGACTTCTCCCGGTCGCCGGAGCGCACGCATGACCTCCCGCGCCGCCGTCGCCGTCCTCCTCGCCGCGTGCGCGCCCCTGGCGTCGTGCGGCATCTTCGGCATCGCCTCCAAGGTGGGCGAGGCCATCGAGGTCGAGAAGAAGGTCGAGGTGCTCGCCAAGTACCGGGGCCTGGAGAACAAGACCGTCGCCGTGGTGGTGAACGCCGACCGCGGCGTGCTCTACGAGCATCCGACGGTGGTGCCGAACGTCGCCGGCAACGTGGCCGTCGGCCTGAAGGAGCACGTGAGCGGCGTGAGGGTGCTCGACTGGCGCGAGTCGGTCGCGTGGTGCTACCGCACGCCGAGCTGGACGACGCTGCCGCTCGGCGAGCTGGCGCACGAGCTGGGCGTCGATCGCGTGGTGTTCGTCGACATCTACGAGTTCCGGCTGAACCCGGTGGGCAACCGCTGGATCTGGGAGGGCATGGCCGGCGGGCACGTCGGGATCGTGGAGCGCGACTCGCTGGACCCGGACGTGTTCGCCGAGGAGTTCAGCGTCGCCGTCACCTTCCCGGACGTGCGCGACCTGAGCCGCGAGGGCGCCACCGAGCAGCAGATCCAGATGGGGCTCGTGGCCCGGTTCACGCAGAACGTCAACAAGCTGTTCTACGACCACCTCGAGGACAAGTACCCCAACAAGAGGCTGAGGAACTGACCGCGTGCGCGTCCCGTCCGCGATCGCCGCCGCCCTCGCCGCCGCCGCGCTCCTCGCCGGCGGCTGCAACATGGCGGTGCCGGCCCTCTACGTGATCCAGGGCCCCCAGAAGCGCCCCGCGCAGTTCACGCTGCCGGAGGACCGCAAGCTCGTCGTGTTCGTCGACGACCGCGAGAACGTGGTGAGCCGCCTGCAGCTGCGCGCGCAGCTCGCCGACGACGTGGGCTCGCGGATCCAGCAGGAGGAGCTGGTGCGCGAGGTGGTGAGCGGCCGCGAGCTCATCGCGTACGTCCGCCGCGTGGAGACCGCGAGCCGCCGCGTCCCGATCGACGAGCTCGGCAAGGTGGTCGGCGCGGACCTGGTGCTCTACGTCGAGATGGATGCGTTCACGCTCTCCGCGGACGGCGCCTCCGCCACGCCGGTGGCCTCCGCGTACGTGAAGGTGGTCGACCTGAAGGAGAAGCGGCGGATCTTCCCCCCCGACGGCGACGACCCGCGCGGGTTCCCCGTGTCGAGCGAGTTGAAGAACATGGACGTCGAGATGTACCGCACGTCCGCCGCGCGGCGCAAGGCGGAGGACCTGCTGGAGAGGCAGTTCGCCGAGGAGGTCGCGCGGATCTTCTACGAGCACGACCCCAAGAACTTCGGCGGCGGCGTCACGGAGTTCCGGCGCTGAGCATGGCGCGGCGATCAGACGGCCCGGCGGACGGCTCGGAGGCGGTCGCCATCGCGGCCGCGGTGGACCCGTCGGCGTGCGGTCCGGCGCGCCTGCGCGCCGCGGCGGCCGCGCTCGCCGGGCGGCGCGTGGCGGTGGTCGGGACGCTCCCGGACGCGGAGCGCGCCTCCGCCTGCGGACTGCGGGTGGCGGCGTGCTGCGCGCCCCCGCTCGGGTCGGTTCGCTTGGGGCGGCGCGCCTTCCTGCGCGCGGTCGGCGGGCCGAGGCCGTACGGCACGCTGGTCGCGGTCGGCCGTCGGGCGGAGGAGGCGGTCCGCCTGGCGGGCATCCGCGCGGCGGAACTCGCGCTGGCCCTGCCGGACCCGCTGCGGCCCCTCGACCGCCGGTCGGTCCGCGCGGACTGGGGCGTGTCGGAGGGCGACGTCGTGTGCCTTGCGCTCGGGGCGCCGCCGTCCGCCGTCGACGCGAGGAAGGTCCTCGACATCGCCGGGCGTGCCGCGTACCTCGGCGGGCCGGTCGTGGTGGTGGCGCATCCGGATTCCGCCGGCATCGGCCACGCGATGCGGTTCGCGAACGCGGCCGGCGACGCGTGGCGGCTGGTGGTCGACGACCGCGCGGACGAGCCGGAGCTGCTTGCTCGCGCGGTGGACGTGGCGGTGGCGGTGCAGTCGGGGCGCGGGCCGGACGGCGACCCGATGGTGCTCCAGGCGGCGCTCCGCGCGGGCGTCCCGGTCGTGGCCGCGGAGGACGTACCGGGCGCGGGGGACCTGCACTCCGGCCGCCGATTCGACCCCCGTCGGCCCAACGTGGCGGCCCGTCAGCTCCGGGACGCGGCTTCGGGCGCGTGCGCCGACACGAGCCTCGCGGACGCGGCGCCGTAGAACTCCGCCAGGAGCCCGGCCGGCAGCGCCATGCCGCGCAGCGCGGGGGCGTCGTGCGGATCCCTCGACGGGTCCACCATGGCGAGGTCCGGGTCGCTGATCGGGCTCTCGAGCTCCCAGTCGGTCTCCCAGAGGGCTCGCAGGGCCCAGTAGCGGCTCGCGTAGAGGTCGAACGCGCTCTCGCGGTCGCTCGCCTTGGCGGCCATCTCGGTCTTCTTCTCGCCGGTGCGCAGGTGGTCGTCGTTGGTGACGATGTCGCTCCCGAACAGGATGCGGCCGCGCCAGCGCGCGAAGAACGCCCGGACCCGCGGGGCAGGGTGGCGGCTCACCTCGCGGACGATCCACTTGGTGGCGCTCGCGTCGAGGTGCAGGTTCGGGTGCGCGGCGAGCAGGTCGTCGAGGAACCCGAGGTCCTCGGGCGATCCGCCCATGTGCGCGACGATCCAGGGCACGGGGTACCGCACCAGGAGGCGCTCGAGCGGCTCGTAGTGGTCGCGCTTGCTGCCGTAGCGGGTGCGGTCGGCGTACTTGGTGGCGAACCAGGTGTCGGGGTCTGCCACGTGCGCCATGAACGCCATGCCGAGCGACGCGGCCTCGTCCATCGCCGCCAGGCGGTGCGGCGCGTCGAGCGCCAGGAGCCGCGGGTCGCCGGCCTCGGCGCCGAAGTCGATCCCGCGCGGGGCCGCCCAGAACTTGCAGACGGCGGCGCCCTCGCGGCGGAACTCCTTGATGCGCTCGAGGAACTGCCGGCCGTGCGCGTGGATCCGGTCGGGGCTCGCGAAGTCTGGCACGGCGATGAAGCGCACGCGGTCGCCGAGCACCGACCGCACCGCGGGGATCTCCTCCAGCCGGGTCATCGAGTGGATCTCGGCGATGCCGTAGGCGTCCATCGCCTCGCGGAGGAGCGCGGCCGCGGCGGAGCCGTGCACGTGCGAGTGCGCGTCGACCACCCGCACGGGCGGCGGGCCGAACGACGCGGCCTCGGCGCGGTAGTCGACGCCGAAGCGGTTCGACGGGTTCAGGAAGGTGCCGGTGGCGGTGCGGAACGGCCGCATCCCGCAACTGTAGCGGCGGTGCGGCGCCGGGGGCGCGGCAGCGGGCGGGCTCCGATCAGCGGCCGCGGGGCCGGGCGCCCTTGGCGCTTCCGCGCGAGGCGCCGCGCACCGGCGGCTTGGCGGGCGCGACGGACCTGCGCACCGGCGCGGCCGGCTTCGCGGCCGGCGCCGGGCGCTGGACGGTGGCGCCGTCGCACAGGCAGTGCGACGGATCGCGCGGGTCGAGCAGGGTGGACGCGTGGTGGACGACGCCCACGTAGATCTCGCAGTCGCCGTCGATGTCGACGTGGCGGGCGAGCTCGCAATCGATGAAGCCGAGGGCCCGCGCGGGCACCGGGCAGCCGCTCGGCGTCCGGTCGACCGGCGACCCGATGAACGGATCGATCCCGGGTGTCTGCAGCTCGAACGCGCGCGGCGTGGACTTGTCGGCAGGATCGAGCTGGCAGACGGCGAAGCTGCGGCTGTCGCGGATCAGCGGGCTGAGGACGTGACCCTTCCGGACGGCCACCATCAGCATGGGCGGCGTGGTCGAGCACTGCTGGACCCACTGCACGGACACGCCCGCGCGCAGGTCCGCGTGCCCGGACGTCAGCACGAACGAGCCCGCAGGAACGCGATCGAGCATCGGCGCCACCGCCGGGCGGTCGGCGGGGACCCAGTCCATGGCGTTCTTGTTTCGAAGATTCACGGGCATGGAAGTGTGGTTCGGATTCGGCCGCCGTCCACAAACATCGTGTTCACATGGAGTTACGGCAGCATTCGGAGGTTTGTTCGCGGACCTGGCAAAAAAACTGAAGAAATGGGGGGCGGGTGTGTTGCAAAGTGGGGCGATGTGGGTTACTGTGTGTCACGGCGCCAAAGGACGCCTCGCCCGTGCTTTTCCTCGGTGAGTACGAGCACACGTTGGACCAGAAGCAGCGCCTGGCGATTCCGTCAGAGCTGCGGGACGTGCTCGAAGCCAAGGTGCATGGCGAGGCATTCGTGGCGGCGCCGGGCGCGAACGGCTCCCTCTGGCTCTGGCCCGAGAAGACGTTCGCAAAGCTGTCGGAGGACCTGGGCGGGTCGCTCGTCGGTGAGCCGCTCCTCCAGGACTTCGAGCGGCTCGTGTTCTCCCAGGCGGCACGCGTGCCGCTGGACAACGCGGGCCGGGTCCGGATCCCGGACCGGCTGCTCTCGAAGTTCGGGCTGGCGGGTTCCATCATGATCCTCGGCGTTCGGGATCACCTGGAACTCCTCGAGCCCGGGGCCTGGAAGCGCGAGCAGGAGCGCATCCAGCCCGAGACGGCGGAGATCTGGCGCCGGGCGCGGCAGGCCATGGAGGCAGCGCGACGGACCCAGGTCGACAAGTGAATCACCCGCGTCGGTGCGAAGGAGGAACGCGCACCGCCGCAACGGCCTGCAGGACGCCATGGATCGGCGCCTGCGAGCCAGGATGGACAAGCCGAGCCATGGATGGCACGGCCGTTGGAGAAGCCTCGGCTGGTCACGGTTGACCTTCGAGGCACGCCCGCTCGTGGGGCGAGGGCCCTCGGGCCCGAAGTCCGTCGTTGCCCCCGCGTCGGTCTCGACCGGCGCGGGGGCATTTTATTTGCCATGCGCGCGAACCCCTTCAAAAGTTGACCCGGCCCGGGCAGGGAGCCGATGGTGACCGCTACGCTTGGCTTGCGCGCGGCGGGAACGCCGCTCCCTGTCGGTTAGCCCACACGGAAGGTCCCTGTGGACCGAGTGGCACGCAGGCAGTCGCCGCGAACGGCGAGACGCAGGCAGGAGGCTTCCCCGATGCTCGTCATGACCCGTCGCGAGGGCGAAGAGGTGGTGATCGGCGACCCCGCCGCCCCCTTGGGCATCGTCCGCATCGCGACCATCAAGGGCGACCGGGTGCGGATTGCCTTTGAGTTCCCCCGCGAGATCCCGGTGAACCGCCGGGAGGTCGCCGACAAGAAGCTGAAGGACGACGAGGGTCCGGCGAACGTCGCCGGCCAGATCGGCGACGTGGGCTGAACGCCCCCCTTCGCGCCCGCATCAACTGACCGACACCACCGAACCGACCTCCGGGACCGCCTCCCGGACGGCCCGCTCGATGCCGCCGTGCAGCGTCATGCTGCTCGAGGGGCACCGGACGCAGGCGCCCTTGAAACGCACCTGCACCACCCCCTCGGGGGTCACGTCCACCAGCTCGACGTCGCCGTCGTCCTCCTGGATGCCCGGCCGCAGTTCCTCGATGACCTCGCCCACCAGGAGCCGGACCTCGGAGAGCCTTCGGGGGTCGATGAGGCGCGCTCCTGCCACGGGCGGATCGTAGCCGCCCGGCCGCTTCCTACACTGCGCCGCATGCACGGATCGCATGCACGACGCCCTGCGCCATGGATGGTCGCGGGAGCACTCGCGGGACTCGCCGCGCTGCTCGCGCCGTGGGGATGCGCCGCGCGGCCCATGGACCCGGTGGCGGCCCTCAACGGTGCGGGGACACCGGAGCAGCAGGCCGTCGCGATCGAGGAGCTCGGCGCCAAGGCCCGCCTCGACGAGGAGGAGCGCCGCGCGCTGCGGCGGACGTCGTTCGCGCCGGCCGTCTCGCTGGCGACGCGGCAGGCCGCCTTCGACCTGATGGTCCGCATGGACCGCGACGGCCTGCGCACGGCGCTCGAGACGAACATCGTGCGGATGGAGTCGTTCGAGTACCGCCGCTGGGTGCTCGAGGAGATCGGCCGCCGCGGGATGAAGGACTTCACGAACGTCGTCGTGAACTCCTGGGCCGGCCCGGTGCCGGTCTGGGGGCCCGACGAGCGCAGGCGCCCGGAGTACGAGGCGCTCGCCGCGCTCTACGGCCCCGACAAGGTGGCCGACGCCCTGTTCGCGGTGATGAGCGACGCCAATCCCGCGCGCCAGGCCGGCCTGCGCGCGCGCGCCTGGGAGCTCCTCATGCGCATCGGCGAGCGCGACCGCCTCAAGCAGCTGGTGACCCAGGCGGCGATCCGCCCGGACGACGCGATGCTCCGCGACATCAAGCAGCTGGTGCAGGAGGTGGGGATCCTCCCGGAGACCCGCGAGGAGCTGCTCTGGCTCGCCAAGCTCCGGCAGGAGGCAAGCCCCGCCTACTGGAGGATGGCCGGCGACGCGCTGAGGAAGGTGCCCGAGGCCGCCACGCGCGACTTCGAGCTGCGCGGGATCCCCGTGGTCATCGCGGCGCAGCGCTACGCGCCGGAACTCCTCGGCAGGACGCGGGAGGAGCTGTACGACGACCTCCTGCCGCGCCTGCGGGCCCGGGGCGCGGCCAAGCACTCCGCGAACTTCACCGGCTGGGACACCGGCGCAAGCCACTCGGAGAACCTGGGCACGCAGCGCGACGAGGTGCGCTGGATCGACCTGCTCGCGTGCGAGATGGCGCTGCGCATGGCGGACGACCCGTCGGTGCGCGCGCGGCTCTTCGACATCGCCGACCGCGACCTGCAGGACCGGCGCACCGAGTACGGCGGCGTCGTCAGGCTCGACGACTCGGGCGCGTGGCAGGTGGTCGAGGTGCGCCCGCGCGTCACCGGGAGCGACACGCGCTTCGAGGCGCCGCAGGAGCTCTTCGACCAGGGCTACACCGCGCTCTTCCACTTCCACATGCACGCGCAGGAGTTCGAGAACGGCTCGTACGCGGGCCCGCACATGGGCGACTTCGCATACGCCGGCTCGACGCGCGCGAACTGCCTCGTGTTCACCTTCGTCCGCCGGGACGCGATGAACGCCGACTTCTACCGGCACGGGCCGGTGGTGGTCGACCTCGGGACCGTGGGGCGACCGTGACCGGCGACCGTCCCGCGGGCCAGACGGTGATCTTCGCCAAGATGCACGGGCTGGGGAACGACTACGTCTACGTCGACGGCGCGCAGCACCCGGTCGCGGATCCGGCGGCGCTCGCGCGCTGGGTGAGCGACCGGCACGTCGGCGTCGGGAGCGACGGGCTGATCCTCGTCGAGCCGGTGACGGCGGGCGTCGACGCCGACGTTCGCATGCGCATGTTCAACGCGGACGGCAGCGAGGGATCGATGTGCGGCAACGGCATCCGCTGCGTCGCGAAGTTCGCGGTCGACCGCGGGCTCGCGGACCGGCAGCCGCTGCGGGTGGAGACGCGCCGCGGCGTGCTGGCCGTCGAGTGGCGCCGCGGCGGGCACGACGGCACGGTGAGCGAGGCGACGGTCGACATGGGCGCGCCGATCCTGGCAGCGGCGCGCGTGCCGTCGGCGATCCCGGGCGTGCCGCCGGCGGGCGCGGTGATCGACTTCAGGCTGCCGGACGGCTTCTGGCGGGCGAGCGGGGCGGATGCCGGCTGGGAGGCGGCGTGCGGACTCGATCCGCGCATGACGCTCGTCTCGATGGGGAACCCGCACGCGGTGCTCTGGTGCCGCGACGTGGCGGCGGTGCCGCTGGCGGCGGTCGGGCCGTTCATGGAGCGGCACGCGTGGTTCCCGGAGCGGGTCAACGCGCACTTCGTGCAGGCGACCGGGCCCGGCGAGGTGCGCATGCGGACCTGGGAGCGCGGGAGCGGCGCCACGCAGGCGTGCGGCACGGGGGCGAGCGCGGTGTGCGTGGCGGGCGTGCTCACCGGTCGGACGCGGTCGCCGCTCGTGGCGCACCTTCCCGGCGGCGACCTGGTGCTCGAGTGGGAGGGCGGCGACGCGGGCGTGCGGATGACGGGCCCTGCGGTCGAGGTGTTCGAGGGAACGCTCGACCTCGGAGCGCGGCCCGTTGCGGACGAGGCCGGCGGTGCCGGCGCGGAGGGCGGCGCATGAGCATGGATGACCTCGAGCGGGACGTGTGCCGCCGCATCGGCGCGATGCACCGTCGGATGACGGACGACCTTGCGGCATGGGTCGCGATTCCCACCGGGCGTGGGCACGCGGCCGGCCTGCACCGGCAGCGTGCGGCGCTCGCGGAGCGCCTGCGGTCGCTCGGCGCGGTGACGCGCGACGTGGCGTGCGATCCGCGGCCGGCGTGGATCGACCCGCCGGGAGCGGGCGGGGGCGCGGCGGGCGCTGGGGCGAGCGGTGCGGCGGGCGCGTCCGGTGCGCCCGGCGCCGCGGACGCCGTCGACGTGCTCGTCGCCGAGCACGCGGGGCCCGGTCCGCGGCTTCTCCTGAGCGGGCACTTCGACACCGTGCACGATCCGCACTCCGGTTTCCGGGAGCTGCGGGCGATCGGCGGCGGCCGCGCGACGGGTCCCGGCTGCGCCGACATGAAGGGCGGCCTCGTGGTGGCGCTCGCGGCGCTCGAGGCGATCCGCGACGCGGGCATCCCGCTCGCGTGGACCTTCATCCTGGTGCCGGACGAGGAGACCGGAAGCTACGGCAGCGCACGCGCCCTGCGCGAGGTCGCGCCGGGGCACGCCGCGGCATTCGTGTTCGAGCCGGCTGGCGACGGCGACTCGCTGGTGGTCGAGCGGATGGGCGCCGGGCAGTTCATGATCGAGGCGTGGGGGCGCGCCGCGCACGCCGGGCGCGACTACGCGAAGGGCGTGAGCGCCGTGCGCGCGCTGGCCGAGGCCGTGCTCGGCGCGGAGGCGGCGTCGGACGCGGCGGCGGGGAGGATCGTCAACGTCGGACCGCTCGAGGGCGGGGCGGTCACCAACATCGTGCCCGACCACGCGCGCGCGTGGGGCAACCTGCGGTTCTCGCGGCCCGAGGACGAGGCGGCGATCGCGGCGGCGCTCGCCGCGCTCGAGCGCGGCGCCGACGGCGAGGTGCCGCGGGTGCGCGTGCGGCGCATCGAGGGCCGGCCCGCCAAGCCGCTGACGCCCGGGGTCGAGCGCCTGGCGGCCATCGTGCGCGGGGCGAGCGAGGACCTCGGCCGCGCCCTCCCGCTCGGCCGCACCGGCGGCGTGTGCGACGGCAACAACCTGCAGGCGGCGGGCGTTCCCACGATCGACACGCTCGGCGTCCGGGGCGGGAACCTGCACCGCGAGGACGAGTGGGTGGACCTCGACGGACTGGTCGACCGCGCCCAGCTCGCGGCGCTGTCCTTCCTGCGCACCGTCCGCGCGGCACCTACGATGCGCGCATGACGCAGCCGATCAGCGCGAGTTCCTCGCCGCTTGCCCACGATCCCGAGGTGTCCCGTGCCATCGACGCGATCGTCGCGCGTGCGCGCGAGGCGCGCGCGGGCATCACCGGCGCGCGTCCGGCCGATCCGGCGCGCAAGGAGTCGTACGCGGCGCTCCTCAAGCGCACCGCCGAGGTGCGCGGGCGAGGGCCGCTGATGCCGTACCTCGGCTCGGGCCTCGGCAACGGGCCGCTCGTCGAGCTCCTCGACGGGAGCGTCAAGTGGGACATGATCAACGGTATCGGCGTGCACATGTTCGGGCACGGCGACGACCGGATGACGGCCGCCGCGCTGCGCGCCGGGCTCGCCGACACCTGCATGCAGGGGAACCTCGCGAGCAACGCCGACAGCGTGGCGTTCGCGGAGTTCCTGGTGACCGAGGCAGCCCGGGGGAGCCGCATGGCGCACTGCTTCGTGACGAACTCGGGGTGCATGGCCAACGAGAGCGCGCTCAAGGTGTGCATGCAGAAGACGGGCGGCGCACCGCGCGTGCTGGCGTTCCAGGACTGCTTCACCGGGCGGTCGATCACGATGAGCCAGATCGGCGACAACGCGGCGTACCGGCAGGGCGTGCCGCTCTCGACGCTGGTCGACTACATGCCGTTCTACGACCCGCTCATGGGCGCGCGGTCGATCGACATGGCCGTCTGGCACCTGAAGCAGTACATCCACCGCTACCCGGGGCAGCACGCCTGCTTCGTGATGGAGCTGGTGCAGGGCGAGGGCGGGTTCAACGCGGCGCCGCGCGAGTTCTTCGTCGCGCTGATGGAGACGTGCCGCGCCGCGGGCATCCCGGTGTGGGACGACGAGGTGCAGAGCTTCGGCCGCACCGAGTCGATGTTCGCGTTCGAGTCGATCGGGGTGGGGCACCTCGTCGACGTGGTGACGGTCGGCAAGATGTCGCAGGCGTGCGCGTGCCTCTTCGCGGCGGAGTTCAACCCGAAGCCCGGGCTGCTGAGCGGCACCTTCACGGCGAGCACGTCGGCGTTCCACGTGGGGCTCGAGGCGCTGCGCGCCATGCGCGACGGCGGCCACTACGGGCCGCAGGGGCGCAACGCCAGGCTCCACGCCGAGTTCCGCCGGCACGCGGAGGCGCTCGCCGCCAGGCACCCGGCGTGGTTCCCCGAGGTGAGGGACGCGTTCGGGCGTCCGGGCGTCGCGAAGGTCGGCGGCGTCGGCGGCATGTGCCGCTTCACGCCGTTCGGCGGCGAGAAGGACCCGGTGATGAAGCTCCTCAACGCGATGTTCGAGGAGGGCGTGATGGCCTTCTACTGCGGCCACGGCCCGTACCACGTGCGCATGCTGCCGCCGATCGGCGTGATGGAGCCCGCGCACTGGGGACCGGTCTTCGAGATCGTCGAGCGCTCGATGTCGAAAATAACCCCGGGTTGATTTTCCCATTTTCCGCGGGGGGTCCGCGCCGCGCCGATCCGCGCCGATCGCGGCCATTCCGCGCGATTCTCGGCCACTTTCCGGGCTTCATCGGGGCGGCGAAAATGCCGATAGAGGAGTTACCTCGATGTTCGTGATCCGACAGGCCCTGCCGGACGACGTGCCCACGCTCCTGAAGCTGGCGCGGATGGTCCATTTCATCAACCTCCCGGCCGACCAGGACATCATCGCGGCGAAGGTCGCGCGCAGCGCACGCAGCTTCGCGGGCGAGCGCATCGACGAGTCCGAGCGCCAGTACATGTTCGTCCTCGAGGACACCGCCTCGGGCGGCGTGATCGGGACCAGCTCGCTCATCTGCCGGATGGGCTCGCCCGCCGCGCCGCAGGTGTTCCTCCAGGTGCGCCGCCGCGAGCACTTCAGCCGCGACCTCAACACGGGCGCCGTC
>JBILFU010000252.1:0-3443 GCA_044351405.1 Phycisphaerales bacterium | reverse complement strand
CTACGACGCGCTGCGATCGGCCGACAGCCTCGGCTGCGGCAAGATCCTCGTCGAGATGCCCCCGAGCAGCGACGGCCTGTGGCGCGCGGTGGTCGACCGGCTGATGCGCGCGACGGCGTGAGAAATTGGTCCCGCTCCACCGGGGCGAATTTGCATGCAAATTCGCCCCGGTGGAGCGGGACCAATTTCTACATCGGGATCTTCACGCCGAGCCGCGCCGCGCAGTCCTGCGCGAGCTCGTAGCCCGCGTCCGCGTGGCGGAACACGCCCATCATCGGGTCGTTCGTCAGCACGCGCTCGAGGCGCCGCGCGGCGTCCGGGGTTCCGTCCGCCACGATCACCTGGCCCGCGTGCTGGCTGAAGCCGATGCCCACGCCGCCGCCGTGGTGGAAGCTGGTCCAGCTGGCGCCGCTCGCGATGTTCACCGCGAAGTTGAGGATCGCCCAGTCACTGACCGCGTCGGTGCCGTCCTTCATCGCCTCGGTCTCGCGGTTGGGGCTCGCGACGCTGCCGCAGTCGAGGTGGTCGCGGCCGATCACGATCGGCGCCTTGACCTTCCCCTGCGCGACGAGCTCGTTGAACCGCACCCCGGCGCGGTGCCGCTCGCCGAGGCCGAGCCAGCAGATGCGGGCCGGCAGCCCCTGGAACGCGACGCGCTCCTGCGCCATGCGGATCCACCGGCGCAGGCCGTCGTCGTTCGGGAACAGCTCGAGCACCGCCTCGTCGGTGACGCGGATGTCCTCGGGGTCGCCCGAGAGCGCCACCCAGCGGAACGGCCCGCGCCCGGTGCAGAACTGCGGGCGGATGTACGCGGGGACGAACCCGGGGAACGCGAACGCGTCCTTGAAGCCCCGGTCGAAGGCGCGCTGGCGGATGTTGTTGCCGTAGTCGAAGGTCTTGCTGCCGGCGCGCATGAACTGCACCATCAGCCGCACGTGCCGCTCCATGCTCTCCGTCGAGAGCTTCTGGTAGCGCTCGGGGTCGCGCGCGCGCAGCTCGTCCGCCGCCTCGCGGGTCATGCCGACGGGGTAGTAGCCCTCGAGCGGGTCGTGCGCGCTGGTCTGGTCGGTGAGCGTGTCCGGCACGATCTTGCGGTCGTGCAGCCGCTGCAGCATGTCGACGGCGTTCGCGAGGACGCCCACCGAGATCGCCTCGCCGCGGCGCTTCAGGTCGAGCGCGCGGTCGATCGCGGCGTCGAGGTCGTCGTGGATCTCGTCGAGGTACCGGTCGTGCACGCGCTTCTCGAGCCGCTCGCGGCAGACGTCGGCGACGAGCGCGGTGCCCTCGTTCATGGTGATCGCGAGCGGCTGCGCGCCGCCCATGCCGCCGCAGCCGGCGGTGACGTTGAGCGTGCCCTTCAGCGTCCCGCCGAAGTGCTGGCGCGCGCACTCGGCGAACGTCTCGTACGTGCCCTGGAGGATGCCCTGCGTGCCGATGTAGATCCAGCTGCCCGCGGTCATCTGGCCGTACATCATCAGCCCGCGAGCGCAGAGCTCGTCGAAGTGCTGCTGGGTCGCCCAGTGGGGGACGAGGTTCGAGTTGGCGATCATGACGCGCGGCGCGTCGACGTGCGTCCGGACGATGCCGACCGGCTTGCCGCTCTGCACGAGGAGCGTCTCGTCCGCCTCGAGGCGCTTGAGCGACTCGACGATCGCGTCGAAGCACTCCCAGCTCCGCGCCGCCTGGCCGCGGCCGCCGTACACGACGAGCCCCTCGGGCCGCTCCGCCACCTCGGGATCGAGGTTGTTCATGAGCATGCGCATCGCGGCCTCCGCGGCCCAGGTCTTGCAGGTGCGGACGTTCCCGCGCGGGGCGCGGATGGTGCGTGCGGCGGTCGTGCTCATGGCACGGCGATTCTAGGCGTCGCCCGCGAGTTCCCCCGCACGCAGCATCCCGGAAACCATGGCGATGTCGGGCGCCGGCGACCGGTCCCCGGCCAGGCGCGCCACCCGGGCGCGGATGGCCGCGTGGAGGGCCTCGACGCCCGCGCCGGACCGAAGCGGGCGCTGGTACTCGATCGCCTCCGCCATCACCAGGAGCTCGATCGCCACCACGTCCGCCGCCAGGCGCACCGCCGCGCGCAGGTGGTTGGCGCCGGTCGCGCCCATCGAGTTGTAGTCCTCGATGCCCGCGCTCGTCGTCACGTTGTGCGCGCTCGCGGGATGGGCGAGCACCTGCAGCTCGTTGCAGCAGGCCGCCGCCGCGTACTGCGCGATCATGTAGCCGCTGCACGTGCCGGGGTCCGCGCTCAGGTAGGGGCGCACCGGGTTCTGCGGGTCGTTCGCGGCGAGCACCCAGAAGGTGCGCCGCTCGGAGATCCCGGCGACCGCGACCAGCGCCACCTTCACGGCGTCGATCGCGAGCGCGAGCGGCATGCCGTGGAAGTTGCCGCCGGAGACGATGTCGGCCCGCGAGCCCGCCGACGCGGTACCCGCGCCGCCGCCCGCGAACACCAGCGGGTTGTCCGTGACGCCGCCGAGCTCGCGCTCGACGACGCCGCGCGCCCATGCCACCGCGTCCATCGCGGCGCCGAGCACCTGCGGCGCGCACCGGAACGAGTACGGGTCCTGGACGCGCGGGTCGTTCTCGCGGTGCGCCGCGAGCACCTGGCTGCCGGCGAGCTCCGCCGCGATCCGCCGCGCGGCCTCCTGCTGCCCGGGCTGGTTGCGCGCCGCGTGGATGCGCGGGTCGAGGAAGGCGTCCGTCGCTCGGCAGGCGTCGATCGACATCGCCGTCGCGCGCGCGGCCGTGCGCAGGAGCGCGTCCGCGTCGTGCAGCGCGAGCGCCGCGGTCGCGCACATGTAGTGGGTCCCGTTGATGAGGGCAAGGCCCTCCTTGGCCTGCAGCGCCACCGGACGCAGGCCCGCATTGGCGAGCGCGTCTGCGCAGCGCATCCGCTGGCCCCCGAGCACGGCCTCGCCGTCGCCGATCAGGGCCTGCGCCAGGTGCGCGAGCGGCGCCAGGTCCCCGGACGCGCCCACCGATCCGCGGCTCGGCACCACCGGGTGGATGCCCGCGTTCAGCATGGAGACCACGAGCTCGATCACCTCCGGCCGGACGCCGCTGTGGGCGCGAGCCAGGCTCGCCGCGAGCACGGCCATCATGGCGCGGACCACTTCCTCGTCCGCCGCCTCGCCGACGCCCGAGGCGTGGCTCCGGACCAGGTTCGCCTGCAGGGCGTCGAGGTCCCGGTCCGGCACCCGCACCCGCGACAGCGAGCCGAAGCCCGTGTTGATCCCGTAGAGCGCCTCGCCGGAACCGGCGCGCGCGAGCATGGCCTCCCGCGCGGCCGCCACCCGGGCGCGCGCCGCGGGCGCAAGCGCGAGCGGCGCCCGGCCGCGAGCGACGGCCGCGACGGCCTCGATGGCGAGCGGGCCGCCGTCGAGCTCGACGGACCTTCGGGGCGCTGCGTTCGGCTGCATCGGTCCGCAAGATACGCCCGC
>JBILFU010000251.1:0-3444 GCA_044351405.1 Phycisphaerales bacterium | reverse complement strand
ACGAAGCAATGCGGCTCGCGATCCCAGCCCTGCTCCTTGCCGCGGCGCTCGCGCTCGCCGCCTCGCTCGGCCGCGCCGGCCCGCGGGCGGAGTTCACGCTCATCCAGTCGGACGACGCGTTCACGCTCGACCCGCAGCGCATGAACTGGCAGCAGGACATCCGCCTGGGGCGCGCCATCCACGAGACGCTGGTGGTGGCGGGGCGCGGCGCGGGCGAGGTGCGGCCGGGCGTCGCGGAGCGCTGGGAGGCGGCGCCTGACGGCCGCACGTGGACCTTCCGCCTGCGCGCCGATGCCCGCTGGTCGAACGGCGACCCCGTGACCGCCGCGGACTTCGTGGAGGGCTGGCGCCGCGGGATGGTCCCCGACTTCGCGTCGGACTACGCGGGCTTCTTCGAGGAAGTGGAGGGCGCGCGCGGCCTCTGGGAGTTCCGCGAGCGGCAGCTGCGCGAGCACGCGGCGCTCCCCGCGTCCGAGCGCACCGCGGAGCGCGCCGCCGCAGCCTGGGACGAGGCCATGCGCTTCGCCGACGCCACGGTGCGGCTGCGCGCCGTCGACGACCGCACGCTCGAGGTGGTGCTGCGCGAGCGCGTCCCGTACTGGCTCTCGCTTGCGGCGTTCCCGGTGATGTCGCCCGTGCACCGGCCGACGGCCGCTCGCTTCTCCGGGTTCGAGGCCGATTCCGGCCGCCGCACCATCGATCCGCGCTGGACGCGCCCGGGGAACCTGGTGTGCAACGGCCCCTACGCGGTGGAGGACTGGATGTTCCGGCGGCGCATGCGCCTGGCGCGCAACCCGCACCACTGGGACCGGTCGCCCGGGCCGCCGGCCACCATCGACATCGTCCCGATCGAGGACCCCAACACCGCGGTGCTGGCCTTCGAGTCCGGTGCCGCGGACTGGCTGGCCGACGTGCGCGCGCCGTACAAGCCCGAGCTCGTGGAGCAGGCCCGCCGCTACGCCGAGCGCCACCGCGCCGAGCTCGACCGCCGGCTCGCGGCGGGCGAGTCCGTCGACGAGGCCCTCGCCGCGCTTCCCGCGCCCGCTGCCGGCGAGCGCCGCGATGCGCACGTGGTGCCCAACTTCGGGACCGACTTTTTCAGCTTCAACTGCCGGCCCTCGCTGCCGGGCGGCCGGGCCAACCCGATGGCCGACGCCGCGGTGCGGCGGGCCTTCGCGCTTGTGGTGGACCGCGGCGCGCTCGCGGAGCGCGTGGTGCGGGTGGGCGAGCCGCCGGCCGCGACGCTTGTCCCGCCCGGGACGGTGCGCGGCTACGCATCGCCCGCGGGCCTGCCGCACGATCCGGCGCGCGCGCGCGCCGAGCTCGACGCCGCGGGCTGGACGGATCGTGACGGCGACGGCGACCGCGAGGACGCGGCGGGCCGCCCGTTCCCGCCGGTCGAGATCCTCTACTCCACCGGCAACCCGCGCTACCGCGACCTGTCGCTCGCGCTCCGCGACATGTGGCGCCGCGAGCTCGGCGTGGAGGTGGAGCTGCGTTCCATGGACTCCAAGGCCATGAAGGAGCGCCTGCGCTCGGGCGACTTCATGGTGGCGCGCGGCGGCTGGTACGGCGACTACGACGACCCGCGCACGTTCCTGGAGCTGTGCCGCTCCACCGACGGCAACAACGACCGCGGCTACTCCTGCGCCGAGTTCGACGGCCTCCTCGACCGCGCCGCCGCCGAGCCCGACCCCGCGCGGCGCCTGTCGATCCTGTCGGACGCCGAGCGGATCGTGGTGGAGCGCGACCTGCCGCTCCTCACCGTCACGCACTACGCGACCGTCCTGATGTTCGACCCCGTGCGCGTCCGCGGGATCACGCGCGATCCCTCCTTCGACCAGGTGCTTTCGGACGTGCGCGTCCTCAGCCCGCGCTGACCGAGACGCGCGGGTCGAGCCACGCGTACAGCACGTCGACCGCAAGGTTCAGGAGGACCACCAGCGTGGCCAGCACCAGCACCACGCCCATCAGGAGCGTGATGTCCTTGGAGAGCACCGCCGACACGAAGTGCTGCCCGAGTCCCGGCACCGCGAACACCTTCTCCACCACGAACGACCCCGTCACCGCGAAGGCCGTCGCCGGCCCGAGGTAGCTGAGGACGGGCCGGAACGCGTTGCGCACCGCGTGGCGCAGCGCCGCCTCGCGCCGCGAGAGGCCCTTGGCGCGGGCGGTGCGCATGTAGTCAGCCGACATCTGCTCCATCATCGAGGCGCGCATCAGCCGGGCGACGTAGGCCGCCGGCACCAGGGAGAGCGCGACGGCCGGGAGCACCAGGCTGCGCGCGCCGTCCCAGCCGCCGACGGGGAACCAGTGCAGCTTTGCGCAGAAGAGGATGAGGAGGACGGATCCGGTCACGAACACCGGCACGCTGACGCCCACCACCGCCAGGAGCTGCGCGGCGGCATCCGCGGCGGTCCCGGGCCGCAGCGCGCCCACCAGCCCGGCGGCCGTTCCCGCCGTCGCCGCGATGGCGATGGCCGCCACGCCGATCGACATGGAGATCGGCAGCCCGTCCGCGACGATCTCGTTCACGCTCCGGTCCGGGTGGCGCAGGCTGGGCCCGAGGTCGAAGGGCCGCGGCGCCCGGCCGAGCGCCCAGGAGACGCCGCTGGCGCGGCCCAGGTAGTCCACGAAGAAGCCCACCGGGTCGTCCAGCCGGTAGCGCCTGAGCATGGCCTCGCGCACCTCCGGCGACGGGCGCCGGCCCTCCGCGTCGTCGAAGGGGCTGCCCGGCGCGATCCACGCCAGCGAGAAGGTGAGCACGAACACGGCCAGCAGCACCAGCGGCAGCTGCGCAAGCCTGCGCAGCACCAGGCCCGTCACCGGCCGCTGCCCTGCGGCAGGGGCGCCGCGCGCTTGGCCTTCTCGGCCTCCACACCGACCTCCTCCACGGCCCGCGCCGCCCGGCGCTGGAGCACCCACGATGCCGCGTCGGCAAGCTGCGCCAGGTCGGCATCGCCGCTGCGGCGGCAGACGTCGAGCAGCGCGTCCTTCGGGTCGGTGATCCGGGTGACCACCCAGCTGCGGAGCACCTCGGGGGACGTGCTCGACCGGGCCGCCTCCAGGAAGGGCGCCATGTCCGGCGTCTCCCTCGGAAGCACCGCGATCACCCAGGCCTGCGCCCGCTCGGGCAGCGCCTTCCACGCGTCGATGATGGCGGGCCATGCCGCGCGCAGCGGGGCCTGCGCGCCCTCCGGGAAGCGGCCCGGGTCGGCGGCCGCGTGCGCGAGCAGGGCGAGCCGCTTGACCGCCTCCACCTGCCCGGCCGAACGGACCATGGCGAGCGACTCCTCCACCCACGCCTGGTTCACGACGACGCCCGTGTACTGGATGGGCGGCGCCTCGGTGACGGTCCCCATGAAGCCGGGCGCGGTCCCGCCCGAGGCGATCGCCGGGTTGGACACCACCGCCACGTTCACCAGGTGCGGGTCGAGCGGCTCG
>JBILFU010000250.1:0-3446 GCA_044351405.1 Phycisphaerales bacterium | reverse complement strand
GCGAGCGCGAGCGCCGGCGGCGGAGGAGGGACGAGGTCGAGCGATGCGGCGCGCGCGTCACGCATGGCGGGCCGCCTCGGCGTGCGCGCCGATCTCGATGGTGCGGCCGCAGCGGGCGGCCACGCGCGGGTCGCGCGTCGCCACGATCACCGTCCACGGGTGCGGCGCGTCGATCAGGGCCCTCGAGAGCGCGTCGAGCGTCCCCTCGTGGCCGTCGAGGAGCTCGTCCAGGAGGAGGAGCCGCGGGCGTTGCGCGAGCGCGCGCGCCGCCAGGAGCCGCGCCCGCTGCCGGCCGGCCAGCGGGAGTCCGCCCGTCACGAGCTGCGTGGACAGCCCGTCCGGCATGGCGCGCACGGCCTCGAGCAGCCCGACCTGCTCGAGCGCACGCTGCACGTCGCGCGCCGGCATCCCCGGGTCGCCCAGACGGACGTTCTCGGCGATGGTGCCGGCGATCAGGTCGGTGCTGCGGATGATGCACGACTGCGCGCGCAGCGCGGCAAGGTCCCACGAGCGCACGCCGAGCCCGTCGACGTACACCTCGCCCGCGTGCGGCTGGCGCATCCCGAGGACGAGCTCGAGCAGCGAGCTGGTGCCCGAGCCGCGCGTACCCAGGAGCGCCACGCGCTCGCCCGGCTCCACCGTGAACGAGACGCCCTCGAAGGCGGGCCGCCGGCCGAAGCGCGCGTACGTCAGGTCGCGCACCTCGACGCGCGCGCCGCCGCCCTGCGGCGCGACGGTCTCGCCGCCCGTGCGCTCCATGCGCAGGTCGACCAGGTGCCCGAGCTTGTCCATCGCGGCCACGGCGTCGTACCAGGCCTCGAACTGCTTGCCGAGCTTCGAGATGGACGCGACGATCGCGGAGACGATGATCTCGCTGGCCACCAGCTGGCCGAGCGTGAGCTGCTGGCTGAGGACGAGCCATCCGCCGACCCCGAGGAGGAGCGTCGCGGCGATGACCTCGAGCGCGAGCAGGCTGCCGATCTGCCGCATGAGGATGCGGAAGTGGTCGCGCCGCGCCTCGAGGTAGCCGCGCACGAGGTCGTCCGCGCGCGTGCGCGCCATCTGCACGCCGCCCGGGCCCTTGAAGACGCGAGGATGCCGCGCGAGCTCCTCGAGCCAGTCGACCACCTGGTACTTGCGCCGCGACTCGCGGACGCTGGTCTCCACCGCATGCCGCCCGCCGATCAGGACGATCAGCCCGAGCGCGACCAGGAGGAGCAGCGAGAACGCCAGCAGGAACGGGTGATAGAAGGCGAGCACCGTCAGTCCGATGGCGGCGCCGAGCACCAGGTTGATGCCGGTGAGCAGGAGCATCGACGCGCTCTTCTGCACCGTCACCACGTCGAGGAAGCGGTTGACGAGCTCGGGCGCGTGCACCCCGTCGATTGCCTCGAGGTCCACGTTCGGCAGGCGGTTCGAGAGGTCCGCGCCCAGGCGCACGAAGATGCGGCGCTGGATCACCTCGGCGGCGACGTGCTGCAGCCCGCGCAGGGCGGCCGCCACGGCGAGGCAGAGGCAGAGCACCGCCGCGATCGCGACCAGCCCCTGCAGGAACGGCCCGCTCTGCGTGCCGAAGCTCAGGTTGCTGATGAACGCGTTCACCGCCAGCGGCAGCGCCAGGTACAGGAGGCCGGTGATCGCGCTGAAGATCGCGATCGTCCAGAGCTCGGGCGCCTCGGGGCGCATCAGGGCGAGGAGCCGCCGCACCGGCGAGACGTCCGCGTGGCCGTGGCCGTCGTGCGGGGCGCCCTGCGACGAGACGCCCTCGGCCGGTCGCGCAGGCTGCAGGAGGACCACGTCCACCGTGCCGTCCGAATCCGCGGCGCCGAGCCTGCGCGCCAGGTCGCGCCTGGACATCGCGCCGGCCCCGGAGTCCGGGTCGGCGCTGCTCCACACCGTCGGCCGGAAGAAGCCGTGGCGCACGGCCACCAGCCATTCGCCGGACGCCGCGTCCCACGCGGCGATCGGCAGCGACGAGTCCGCCATCCACGCGACGTCGCCGACGCGCATCCGCCGCGGCACGGCGACGACGCCCGCGCGCGCGGCGACGGCCTGCAGCAGCTCGAGCGGCTCGTCGGATCCGTGGCCCTGCAGGTCGTGGCGAACCGCGGAGCCGTCGAACTCGAGTCCGAGACGGTCCGTGACCTCCGACAGCAGCCGGAGCGTGTGCTCCCGGAGAGCGGGGTCGACCGGGATGTCCGTGGTGGTGGGCGGGGTCACGGGGGCGCAAAAGGATACCCGTGCCCCGCCATCCCGGAGCAGATGTCAGTAAATCACGGAGAGGCAACTCTTTATCTCGCAGATGGTTGCGATTCTGGCGCAAATGGCCGCGCCAAGGCGGTTTGCGAATGCACTTACACTCATCGCCCATGAACACGACGCCCGTCGCCCCCGCAGCCCCGCTCAACACCCTCGGCCGCGACCTGACCGCGGGCGTCGTCGTGTTCCTCGTCGCCGTGCCGCTGTGCCTGGGCATCGCCCTCGCCTCCGGCGCGCCGATCATGGCGGGCCTCGTCTCCGGCATCGTCGGAGGGATCGTGGTGGGCGCGCTCAGCGGCTCGAGCATCAGCGTGTCCGGCCCGGCCGCGGGCCTCGCCGCGATCGTCGCGTCCCAGATCCAGGCGCTCGGCACGTTCGAGGCGTTCCTGCTGGCGGTGATGATCGCGGGAGCGCTGCAGCTGGTGGCGGGGATCCTCAAGGGCGGCGCGCTCGCCAACTACTTCCCGAACAACGTCATCAAGGGACTGCTCGCCGCGATCGGCGTGCTGCTGATCATCAAGCAGGTGCCGCACCTCGTCGGCTACGACCGCGACTACGAGGGCGACATGTCCTTCACCGCGCCGGACGGCACCACCACGCTGACGCACCTGTGGGGCGCGATGGATGCGTTCGTCCCGGGCGCGCTGCTGGTCGGCTTCGCGAGCCTGGCGCTCCTGGTGCTGTGGGACCGCACCAAGCTCAAGAAGACGCGCTTCCCCGGCGCGCTCGCCGCCGTCGTGCTGGGCGTGGCGATCAGCGAGGCGCTCCGCCGCTCGGGCAACGCCTGGGCGATCGAGGAGTCGCACCTGGTGCAGGTCCCGGTCCTCGGCCAGGACGGCACCGGCTGGAGCGAGCTGGTCCGCTTCCCGGACTGGTCGCGCTGGAACGACCCGGCCGTGCTGCTCGCGGGCGCGACGCTCGCCGTGGTGGCGTCGCTCGAGACGCTCCTCAACCTGGAGGCGACCGACAAGCTCGACCCGCTCCGCCGCACCTCGCCGCCGAACCGCGAGCTCGTGGCGCAGGGCGTCGGCAATATGGCTGCCGGCGCGATCGGCGGCCTGCCGATGACGTCGGTGATCGTGCGCAGCTCCGTGAACGCGCAGTCGGGCGGCCGCTCGAAGGCGTCGGCGATCTTCCACGGGTTCCTGCTCCTGGGCAGCCTGCTGCTGGTACCGACGCTCCTCAAC
>JBILFU010000249.1:0-3455 GCA_044351405.1 Phycisphaerales bacterium | reverse complement strand
GATGGAGATCGAGACCAACGCCGGCACCGTGCGCGTGCTGCAGGGCCCGGACGGCTCGGCGCTGCAGTCCGTCCCCATGGGCGACGGCACCTGGCGGACCATCGCCTCCGACGGGCCGCTCGCCGGCTGCGGCGGCGCGGTGGAGGTCCCGCGCGTCCCTGCCGGCCCGCGCCCGGCGGCGCTCGGCTGCGACGACGGCTCGCAGGTCGACGTCCTGGTCAAGTGGACGCCCTCGGCGGAGGCCGCCGCAGGCGGCCCGACCGCCATCCGCGCCGTGGCCGAGGCCTCGGTGGCGATGTCGAACCACGTGTACCTGGCAAGCGGCGTCAACCTGCGCATGCGCGCGGTCGGGTACTCGATCACCGAGCCCTACTCCGGCGACGCCGGCGACCCGCTCGGGGAGGTCACCTCGCCGGACGACGGCCTGCTCGATGCGGTGCACGCCGAGCGCGATGCGGCGGGCGCGGACCTCGTCGCGCTGCTCACGGCGGCCCACCCGAGCTACTGCGGCGTCGCGTACCTGCTGGGCGAGCCGTTCCCCGACTACGGCTTCTCCGTCACCGTCTGGAGCTGCGCGCTCGGCAGCCTCACCTTCACGCACGAGGTCGGCCACAACCAGGGCTGCTGTCATGCGCCCGGCGACGGCGGCGGCTGCACCTCGGGCGGCGTGTTCAGCTACTCGGTGGGCCATCGCTTCATCGCGACCAACGCCACGCAGTACCGCACGGCCATGGCCTACTCGCCGGGAACGCGCATCCCCCGCCTCTCCAATCCGGCGGTCAGCTTCATCGGCACGCCGACGGGACTCGCCACGGCCGACAACGCGCGCACCCTCAACGAGACGGCCGCGGTGATGGCCAACTTCCGGTGCGCGCTGCCGGACGACGGCGCGCGCGACCACGTCGTCTCGCCGCTGCTGGACGTGCCGACCTCGTCGCAGCCGGTGTCCTTCACGGCGACCTCCGTGCCGCGCGCGGCGAGCGGATCGACCGTCGAGATCCTGGTGTCCGCCATCGGCAACCTCGGCGCGGCGAGCGAGTCCCTCTCGCTGCGCATCGGGACGACCAACCTGGGCACGGTGATCGGCAACATGGGCACCGACTGCGGCCAGCACGCGCGGCGCACGGCCATCCCCGCGTCCACCTTCAATGCCGCCGTCGGGACGGGCGCCTCCGTGCCCTTCACGCTGCTGGCGTCCTTCGCCTCGCCCGGGAGCTGCTCGTACCGGGAGGCGCGCGTGGTGCTGCGCTACCGCGCCGGCCCGCCCCCGTGCCCGGCGGACCTGAACGGCGACGGCTCCGTGACCGGCGCGGACATCGGCGCCCTGCTCGGCGCCTGGGGCGCGTGCCCGGCGGGCTGCGCCGCGGACCTGGACGGAAGCGGGGCGGTCAACGGCGCGGACCTCGGCGTCCTGCTCGGCGCCTGGGGCGCGTGCCCGCAGTGAGCCGCGCGGCCGGCCGTCAGAGCAGCCGCATCCGGCGCATCACCGCGCCGAGCCCGAGCACGATGGCGCCGACCGCGCCCCAGAAGGCGTAGTAGCCCCACTCCCACTTCAGCTCGGGGAGCACCTCGAAGTTCATGCCGTAGACGCCGCACAGGAAGGTCAGCGGCAGGAAGATGACGCTCACCACGGTCAGCTTCCCCATGACGCGGTTGGTGCGGTGCGCCACCATGGACATGTAGTTGTTCAGGCTGTCGGAGAGGATGTCCCGGTCCACCAGCACGTCCTGCAGGACGCGCTCCACGGTCCCGACCATGTTCCCCAGGAACGGCTGGGTGCTCTCCGACACGAACGCCGACTTGCGGGTGGAGAGCTCCGTGAGCACCGCGCGGGCGGGCAGCAGGGTCTTGCGCAGCTGGAGCAGGTCGGAGCCGAGGTCCGATGCCTCCTTGAACACCGCCTCGTCCACCTCGCCCGCGAAGGCGCGCTGCACCCGCTCCACGCGGTCCTCGAACGACTTGTGCACCGCCAGGTAGTTGTCCACCAGGTGGTCCCAGAGCTCGTACATCAGGAAGCTCGGCGTGGCGGCGAAGCGCTGGAAGTCGCTGCGGTAGTGGCGCCGCACGGCGCGCATGAAGGACGGCTGCCCGCGCCGCATGGTGAGCAGGTACCGCTCGCCGAAGATGGCGTCGACGCGCTCGAGCGCGAAGGCCGTGCCGTCGAGGCGGCAGCCCGTGAGCACCAGGTGCAGGTAGTCGTCGTAGCGCGCGAGCTGCGTGGCGTCGTCGCGCGTCAGCGCGTCGTCCACGATCTCGGGCGCGCACAGCCCGAGGCCCACCAGGAGCGACCGCGCCTCCTCGGCGCGGGACAGGTCGACGTCGATCCACACGTAGTCGCCCCGCGCCATGGCGGCCGCCGCGTCCTCGACCGGGATGGACGGCGCCTGCTTGACGCGGAAGTCGAAGGCGACGGCCACGACGAGCGGGTCCGCGGCCAGTACCGACGTGTCTGAATGCGGATCGGGCGCCGAGCTCATCGCTTCGGCGCCCGAGGATATCCGCTTCCGCCGCCGCTATTGCGAGGGGTCACTCGCACGCGTTGGACGTGTCGGGCGGAGCCGCACGGTACGGGTGCGACGTCGGCAGCGACGCGGCGATGCCCCAGCGGTGCGCCAGGTAGCCCTCGATCATCCTGCGCTGGCACTCCGTGACGGGGCCCGGGACCAGGAGGAACTCGCCGATGGCGCCCGAGTAGCGGAGCTGCCCGGTGACGCCGGACCCGCCGAGGCGCAGCGCCTTCGGCGCGGACACCGACGAGGAGACCGACGAGCTTCCCAGGCTTGCCTGCCCGACGCTGGCGCCGTTGACGAACTCCGTCAGCTTGCCGGACACGGGATCGAGCACCGCGGCCTGCAGCTGGACGGAAGTCGCCGTCACCGCGGACGCACTGGTCACGCTGACGAGCGCGCCCGAGTCGGGCCGGCGTCCCTGCGCGACCGCCTTGCCGTTGACGCCCGTCGAGAGCGCCAGCCGCGCCTGGGCGGCGTCCGAGCCCGTGGAGAGGTGCGCGAACTGCCGCGAGCCCGCCGGCGTCGCCGTGGTCGCCTTGCGGACCACGAACATGGCCGCGCCGGACGAGCCGCCGGAGGGCATGCTCACCGTGCCGCGGGACAGGATGTCGTCCACGCCGTCGAACTGGACCACGGCCTTGCCGTTGATGGCGCCCGAGACCCAGCGGGGACGGGCGACGCCGGTCGCGGTGAGCGCGTTCCCGCCCGGGCCGAGGTCGGCCCAGCGCGACACCAGGCCGCCGGCGCGGTCTGCCGCGGGGATCTCGTCCGCACGCATCCAGACCTTGGAGGTCTCGAGCATGGAGGGCGTCCACGGGAGCGTGCCCGGCTGCGTCACGGTGAGCGTCTGCCCGGCCACCGTGATGGTGCCGGTGCGGGCCGCGGTGGACGGATTGCGCTCGAACCGGTAGGTGATGGTCCGGGTGCCCGAGCCGCCTGCGTCGA
>JBILFU010000248.1:0-3493 GCA_044351405.1 Phycisphaerales bacterium | reverse complement strand
GGTGGCATGGGCGATCAGCGTACAGCCCGTGCCGATGCGCACCGGGCCGACCGTGCCGAGCAGCATGCACCAGGGGCCGACCTTGGTGCCGGCGCCGATCTCGACGTCGCCCTCGATCACCGCGGTCGGGTGGACGGAGGCCTCTGGGTGGATCCGGGGGGAGGTGTTCATCGGGGAAGGGGCCGCGAAGTGTACGGGTGGCCGCGCTAGTCTTGTCCGCGATGGACGCCCCGGAGTTCCGGTTCGAGCGGCTGGGAAGGCTGGGCTACGCCGACGCCCTCGGGCTCCAGCGGCAGGTCCATGCCGAGGTGCTCGCCGGGCGCGCCGCGGGGGTCCCGCACCGGATCCTGCTCGTGGAGCACCCGCCCACCGTCACCGTCACCCGGCGTCCCGGGGCGGCGGAGCACGTCCTGGCCGACGCCGCGCGCCTGGCCGCGCTCGGCGTGGAGCGGCACGACACGGACCGCGGCGGCGACGTCACCTACCACGGGCCCGGCCAGGCGGTGGCGTACCCGATCGTCGACCTGCAGCGGCTCGGGATCGGCATCCACGCCTACATCCGCTGCCTGGAGCGCGCCGCGATCGGCGCGTGCGCGCGCTGGGGCGTGGCCTGCCACCCGGAGGAGGGCGCGACCGGCGTCTGGACCGGCGGCCCCGGGCCGTCCGCCCGCAAGATCGCGGCGATCGGGGTCCGGGTGTCGCGGTCCGTCACCATGCACGGCATCGCCCTGAACGCGGACCCCGACCTCTCGCACTTCGGGCTCATCGTCCCCTGCGGGCTGCACGGGCGCACCGTGACCAGCCTGCGGGCCGAGGCCGGCGCCCGGGGGCCGTCGGCGGCCGAGGCGGCCGATGCGCTCGGCGAGGAGATCGCGTCCGCGCTGCGGCGCGCGGCCGTCACTCGTCCTTGAGCGACAGTTCCTTCAGCAGCTCCGCGGTCAGGTCCACCGCCTCCGGGTAGCGGAGGAACGTGCGGACCTGCACGGCGAGCATCGCGTCGGCGGGGGTCTGCGTGTTGAAGTCCTGGGCGGTCGGGACGAACCGGAACACCACGTCGACCTTGCCGCGCTCGGCCACCACGTCCACGCCCGCGGCCATCTCGCGGTACGCCTTCTCGATCTGCTCCGCCTGCAGGCGGCCGAGGCGCTCGGTGACCTCCTTCCGCCAGCCCTCGACCTCCTTGAAGAAGGCCTCCACCTCGCCGCGGCCCTGCTCGAAGCCGGGGCTCTGCGGGTCGAGGTCCTTGTACTTGGTCTCGAGCTCGGAGTAGCGCTTGCGGAACTCCTCGTCCTTGCCCTTGGCGGTCTCCTCGAGGCGCTTGCGCTCCTCCTCGAAGCGCTCGCTCTTCAGGAGGAGCTTCATGACCTTGTCGCTGTTGACGGCGCCGACCGCCCACGCGCGTGCCGTGGGCTGGTCGCCGAAGGCGAGGTGGCCGTCGGCGTTGCGCAGCTGCAGGTTCGAGTCCTTGCCGGAGAGGATCACCGCGTCCGCCGGGCCGAGGTCGGCCGGCAGGCGCGGGGCGGTGGCGACGGCCTGGCTGGCCGGGGCCCGCAGGAACAGGGCCGCGGCGGAGGCCGCGAGGGCGGACCAGAGGGCGATTCGCTCGGCCGTTCGCATGGTTCAGTCTCCCTGGTCGAGGATGGCCATGAACGCCTCCTGCGGGATCGACACGGTGCCGATCTGCTTCATGCGCTTCTTGCCTTCCTTCTGCTTCTCGAGCAGCTTCCGCTTGCGGCTCACGTCGCCGCCGTAGCACTTGGCGGTCACGTTCTTGCGCATCGCCTTGATGCTCTCGCGGGCGATGATCTTGCCGCCGATCGCCGCCTGCAGCGGGATCTCGAACTGGTGGCGGTCGATCTGGTCCTTCAGCTTCTGGAGGATCTGCCGGCTGCGGTGCTCCGCGAAGTCGCGGTGGCAGATCAGGGCGAGCGCCTCGACGGGATCGCCGTTGACGAGGATCTGCACCTTCACCAGGTTGTCGGTGCGGTAGGCGACGATCTCGTAGTCCATGGTGCCGTAGCCGCGGGTGACGCTTTTCAGCTTGTCGTAGAAGTCGTAGATGATCTCCGCGAGCGGGAGCTCGTAGACGAGCATCTGCCGGTCCTCGCCGATCGCCACCTGGCTCTGGAAGATGCCGCGGCGGGCGTCGCACAGCTTCATCAGGTCGCCGATGTTGTCGTTCGGGCAGATGATCTCGATCTTGACGATCGGCTCGCGGACCTCCTGCACGGTGCCCATGTCGGGCAGGTCGGCGGGGTTGTGGATCTCCACCAGGGTGCCGTCGTGCTTCAGCACCTGGTAGCTCACCGTCGGCGCGGTCTGCACGATGCTGACGTTTCCCTCCCGCTCGAGGCGCTCCTGCACGATGTCCATGTGCAGCAGGCCGAGGAACCCGCAGCGGAAGCCGAAGCCGAGCGCCTCGGAGTGCTGCGTCTCGTAGGTGAAGCTCGCGTCGTTGATGTGCAGCTTCTCGATCGCCTCGCGCAGGGCCTCGAAGTCGGCGCGCTTGCCCGTCCCCTCCTCGTCGGTGGCGGGGTAGAAGTCGCAGAAGACCATCTGCTTCGGCTCCTCGTAGCCGGGGAGCGCCTCCGCGGCCGGGTCGTTCTCGAGGGTGACCGTATCGCCGACGCGCACGTCCGCGAGGCTCTTGATGCTCGCGCACAGGTAGCCCACCTGCGCGAAGTTGAGCTCCTTCATCTTCTGCGGGAACGGCGTGTTGCGGCCGAGGTCGGTCACGTTGAACGTGCGGCCCGACCCCATCATCCGGATCTTGTCGCCGACGCGGATCCTGCCGTCGAAGACGCGGATGTAGACGACCACGCCGCGGTACTCGTCGTACTTGCAGTCGAAGATCAGCGCGCGCAGCTGCGTCATGCGCTGCTGGGGCGGCGGCGGCAGCTTCTCGACGATCCGGTCGAGGAGCTCGTTGATCCCCTTGCCGCTCTTGGCGCTGACCTGCAGGCAGTCCTCGGCGGGCAGGCCGAAGACCTGCTCGACCTCCATGGCGACCTTGTCGGGGTTGGCCGCGGGCAGGTCGATCTTGTTGATGACCGGGATCAGCGACAGGTCGTTCGCCACCGCGAGATACGCGTTGGCGACGGTCTGCGCCTGCACGCCCTGGGTGCTGTCGACCACCAGGATGGCGCCCTCGCACGCCTTGAGCGCTCGGCTCACCTCGTAGGTGAAGTCGACGTGCCCGGGGGTGTCGATGAAGTTGAGCTCGTAGTCCTCGCCCCGGTAGCGGTGCGTCACCGTGACGGCGGAGGCCTTGATGGTGATGCCTCGCTCGCGCTCGAGGTCCATCGAGTCGAGGAGCTGCGCCCGAGCCTCGCGCTCGCTCACCGCCTTGGTTGCCTGCAGGAGCCGGTCGGCGAGGGTGCTCTTGCCGTGGTCGATGTGGGCGATGATGGAGAAGTTGCGGATGCGCACGGAGAACCGTGCATTCTAGCGGGCTTCCCGGTGCCCCGAACCGCACTCCGGGCAGTTGGCGGGG
>JBILFU010000247.1:0-3495 GCA_044351405.1 Phycisphaerales bacterium | reverse complement strand
GTGCAGCCCGTGCGCGCGTCCCTCCGCGGCCACCGCCGACCAGCGGTCCATCGCCCACACCGACCCGCCGCCCCGGTTCTGCGTGTTCTCCGCGACGAGCATCCGGCTCACCGGGTGGTGGACGTTGCGGGTGCGCACCGCGGCCCGCACGTCGCCCGCGTCGAACTGGCCCGCCTCGCCGCGCACGGTGCGCACCATCGCGCCCGCGAGCGCCGCCGGCGCGCCCGTCTCGTAGTGGATGATGTGGCTGTCCTCGTGGGCGATCACCTCGTCGCCCGGCCCGCAAGCGGTGCGGATCGCCAGCTGGTTCGCCATCGTGCCGCTCGGCACGAACACCGCGGACTCCTTCCCCAGGAGCGAGGCCACGGCCGACTCGAGCCGCGCCACCGTCGGCTCGTCGCCGAGCACGTCGTCGCCGAGCGGCGCGGCGCGCATCGCCTCCCACATCGCCGCCGTGGGGCGCGTCACCGTGTCGGAGCGGAGGTCGACGGTCGCTTCGTGTCCCATGGTCCCGCGCAATCCGTCAGCCGTTCAGCGGCTGGAGGTCCGAGGGCAGGAACTTGCCGTCCTTGCGGATCACCTCGCCGTCGAAGGCGACCGTGCCGCCGCCGTACTCGGGCCGCTGGATGCACACGAGGTCCCAGTGGATCTCGCTGCGGTTCCCGTTCTCGGTCTCCTCGTAGCAGCGACCCGGCGTGAAGTGGAAGCTCCCCGCGATCTTCTCGTCGAACAGGATGTCCTTCATCGGGTGCAGGATCAGCGGGTTGAAGCCCAGCGCGAACTCGCCCACGTAGCGGGCGCCCTCGTCCGTGTCGAAGATCGACTCGAGCTCCTTCTGGTTCTGGTCGGCCCAGCACCTCACGATGCGGCCCTTCGAGAACTCGAGCCCGATGTTCGTGAAGGTGATGCCGTTGAAGAGGGTCGGCGTGTTGTACTGGAGCACGCCCTCGACGCTGTCGCGCACCGGCGCGGTGAAGCACTCGCCGTCCGGGATGTTGCGCTCGCCGCAGCAGGGCACGACGCCGATCCCCTTGATCGAGAAGCGGAGGTCGGTCTTCCCCGGCCCCTTGATGTGCACCTTGTCCGCGGCCGCCATGCGCTTCCGCAGCGGCTCGCAGTCGCGGTCCATCCTGGCGTAGTCCACCAGGCACACGTCGAAGTAGAAGCGCTCGAACTCCTCGGTCGACATCTGCGCGAGCTGCGCCATGGAGGGCGACGGCCAGCGCAGCACCACCCACTTGGTGTGGTTGACGCGCTGCTCGAAGTGCACCGGCTTCGCGTACAGCCGGCCGACCGCCTTCATCTGCTCCGCCGGGATGCCGCTCATCTCGCTCACGTTGTCCGCGCCGCGGATACCCACGTAGCACTGCATGCGCTTCATGCGCTCCAGGTCGCACTCGCCCCAGGTGCGCAGGCCGTCCTCGCCCGACGACTTGTTGAGGGCACGCATCACCCGGTTGGAGCGGAGCTCCACGTGCGGGTGCCCGCCGGCCGCGCGCACCGCCTCGACCAGCGCCACCGCCATCCCGGGCGGCGCGTCGAAGAGCTCCGCCAGCAGGTGCTCGCCCGGGGCGACCCGGCAGCTGTGGCGCACGAGGAGTTCGGCAAGCTTCTGGTGGCGGGGGTCCATGGGGAGGTCATCGTACGCGCCGGCCCGCGCGCAGCACCCGCTCCATCGCCTCCACGGGCAGCTCGTCGAAGCGGTCGATCACCAGCTCCGCGGACGCAAGCTCCGCTCGGGTGTGGCCCTCGCTGCAGATGGCGACGCAGGGCATGCCCGCCGCGTGCGCGGCCTCGATGCCGGGAACAGCGTCCTCGACGACGACGCAGCGCGCGGGCGGCACCCCCAGCCGCTCCGCCGCCTTCAGGAAGATGTCGGGCGCGGGCTTGCCGTGCGCCACGTCGCGACCGCACACCTCCGCGTGGAACCAGCGGTCGGCGCCCAGCCCGTTGACCGCGACGCGCAGGTTCTCCGGCGGGCCGCTCGTGCCGACGGCGAGCAGCCAGCCCGCGGCGTGCAGGCGCGCGAGCAGCTCTCGGCCGCCCGCCATCGCGGGGAACGCCTCCGCCACCATCGCGCGGTAGAGCTCCTCCTTCTCGTCGGCGTGCGCGGCGGCGCGGTCCGCGGCCGGCGGCTCCTTGCCGTCCTCGCGCCAGTAGAGCTCGATGATGCGGTCGTTGCGCATCCCGAAGCTGCGCACGAAGCGCTCGCGCGTCAGAGCCACGCCGTGGCGCGCGCACATGTCCCGCCACGAGCGCCAGTGCGCGTCGAAGCTGTCCACGAGGGTGCCGTCGAGGTCGAAGATCGCCGCGCGGGGTGCTTCCACGGGCGCGAATCTAGCGCACCTTGGACGCCAGGTCGCGCACCAGGGCCATCGCCCGGTCGCCGCGCGCCTCGTCGCTGCGGAAGACGCCGCGGCGGACGAAGGTGGTCATCACGCTGTCGGAGGTCCTCACGCCGCGCATCTTCATGCAGAGGTGCTCGGCCTCGACCATCACCACGCAGCCGGCGGGGTCGAGGTGCTCCATGAGCGCATCCGCCACCTGCTCGGTGAGGCGCTCCTGGAGCTGCGGCCGCCGCGCGAACACCTCGACGGTGCGCGCGAGCTTGCTCAGTCCGACGACCCGCCCGCCCTGCGGCAGGTACGCCACGTGCGCCTTCCCGAAGAAGGGCAGCAGGTGGTGCTCGCACATCGAGTGGAAGCCGATGCCGGTGACCGTGATGAGCTCGTCGCCCTTCTGCTCGAACACCCGTCCGAGGTGCTCGGCCGGCGACTGGTGGAGCCCCGCGAACACCTCGGCGTAGGCCTTGGCGACGCGGCGCGGCGTGTCGAGGAGGCCGTCGCGGTCCGGGTCCTCGCCGACGGCGAGCAGGATCTCGCGGACCGCGCGCTCGATGCGCGGCAGGTCGAAGCGCGCCGCGGGCGCGGGCGCCGGCGGCCGGCCCGGGCGGGCGTGTTCCGCGTGGCGGTCGCAGCACGGCTCGGGCGCGATCACGGCGCGGCGGTCGAATCGTTCGGTGGCGGCGGCGTCGTGCATGGGGTGCTCCTTGCGCCGCGGAGGGCGTACCCACGGAATCGCCCGGGGGCGCCCGCCGGATTCAGGCAGGCGGCCGGAGGGCGGCCCGTAGCATCCGGTGCATGGAATCCGCCGACCTTCCGATGCGACTGGCCGGGCTTCTCCTCGCGGCATCCGTGGCCGCGGCCTCGGCCTGCAAGCCGATGAAGCCGCGGCCGGCGACCGCGCCGCCGCCCCAGCCCGAGCAGCCGGCCCAGGGCGCGCAGGCCACCGGCGACTCCGACCCGATCGACTCGAAGTACCAGAGCTCGTCGACCCTGGGCAAGGCCCGCGATGCCGCGCTGCGTGCACGCGACCGCATGGACGCCTACCAGCAGGACGTGGCCAAGCAGGCGGACGAGGTCTTCAAGAAGCCGTGACCGCGGCGAGGGGCACGCAGCGCACGAGGCGCCGCGCACCCGGGCGAGCCGCGACGCA
>JBILFU010000246.1:0-3497 GCA_044351405.1 Phycisphaerales bacterium | reverse complement strand
GCGAGCTCGTCGAGGAGCCGCCTGCCCGAGGCGTCGAGCGTCCTAGGCGCCTCGATCTGCACCACGGCGTAGAAGTCACCGGGCGTGCCCTTCGGTGGATGGATCCCCTTCTCCTTGACGCGGATGCGCTGGCCGCTCTTCACGCCGCCCGGGACCTTCAGCTGCACCGAGCCCTGCAGGAGCGGTACGCGGACGGTCGCGCCGAGCGCGGCTTCCGCGATGGTCAGCGGTACGTCCATGAGCACGTCGTTGCCCTCGCGGCGGAACCAGGGGTGCGGCGTCACGGTGATGCCGATGATGAGGTCGCCGGCCTGCCCGCCGGAACCGGCCTTCCCGCCCTTGCCGCGCACCGCGAGCTTCGCGCCGCTCGCGATGCCCGCGGGGATCCTCACGTCGATCGACTCGCCGTCCACCCTGAAGCTGCGGGTGCCGCCGAGCGCCGCGGTCACGAAGTCGATCGTCTCGGAGGCCCGGACGTCCGGGCCGTGCGCGGGCTCCTCCTCGTCGGGCGCGCCGCCGAAGCCGCCGAATCCGCCGAATCCGCCGGGACCGCCGCGGCCGCGCGCACCGCGGCCCGCGCGCCCGCCGCCGAACATCGAGCCGAACACCTCCTCGAAGGTGGACGGATCGACGTTCTGCCAGCCTCCTCCCGCGCCGCCGCCGAACGGTCCGGCGCCGCCGAACGGATCGCCGCCGCGCGGGCCCGTGCCGCCCGCGGCCGGTCCCGCCTTCACGCCCGCCATCCCGAACTGGTCGTAGAGCTTGCGCTTCTCCGGGTCGCTCAGGATGTCGTACGCCTCCTGCGCCTCCTTGAATCGCCTGTCCGCGCCCGGCTCCTTGTTGACGTCGGGGTGGTACTTGCGGACGAGCGTCCGGTGCGCCTTCTTCAGGTCGTCCGCCGTCGCCGACTTCGTGACGCCGAGGATCTCGTAGAGGTCGCGGTCCATCGCGGGGCGCGAGTATAGGAGCGCCCGCCGCGCGGGCCGCGGGGACGCGTGCGTACGATCCGCGCCGATGGATCGCTGCGCCAAGGACGCCGCCACGGCCCCCGCGAACGTCCCGCTCCCCGTGCTCGCCGCGCCGCGCCGGGGGGCCGCCTTCGGCTCGCGCCGGGGCAGGGCGCGCGCGCTCGTGCTCGCCGGGGTCTGGGCGTTCATGCTGCTGCACGTGGTTCAGTGGCTCGCCATGGGCACCACGCTCGCGCCGATCGAGCCCAGCGAGTCGATGGCGACCGTCAAGGACGGCATCGTCACGGTGGGCGCGGTGTTCTTCGCGCTCGCGCTCCTGTCGACGGCGCTCCTCGGGCGATGGTTCTGCGGCTGGGGCTGCCACTGGGTGTCCATCCAGGACGGCACGGCGTGGCTCCTGGCGCGCTGGGGCATCCGCCCGAGGCCGTTCCGCTCGCGGCTCCTCGTGTGGATGCCGCTGGCGCTCGCGCTCTACATGTTCGCGTGGCCGCTCTTCTACCGCTTCGCGGTCGCGCCCTTCGTGCGCCCCGACCTGCGCTGGCCCGGCTTCTCGATGCACGTCACCACGCAGGAGTTCTGGGCGACGTTCCCGGGCCTGGCGATGGGCATCCCGTTCGTCCTGGTGAGCGGCGTGCTGGTGGTGTGGCTCCTGGGCACCAAGGGCTACTGCACGTACGCCTGCCCGTACGGGGGCCTCTTCGCGCCGGCGGACGAGCTCGCGCCGATGCGCATCGTCGTCGACCACGACCGCTGCCACCAGTGCGGCCGCTGCACCGCGGCGTGCACGAGCAACGTGCGCGTCCACGAGGAGATCCGCGACTTCGGGATGGTGGTCGACTCAGGCTGCATGAAGTGCATGGACTGCGTCGCGAGCTGCCCGAACGAGGCGCTCTCCTTCGGCCTCGGGAAGCCGGCCGTCGCGGTCGACCGCGCGGGATCGCGCTCGACCGCCGCCGCGGAGCGGCGCTGGGACCTCTCCTGGGCCGAGGAGGTCGCGCTCGCCACGATCGGCGTGGGCGCGCTGCTCGCGGTCCGCGGCATCTACCTCGGGGTGCCGCTCCTCTTCGCCTCGGGGATCGCGGCGTGCTGCACGTTCCTCGCGTGGAAGTCGTGGCGCGTGGTCCGCGACCGCGACGTCTCGTTCCACGGGGCGCGGCTGCGCTTCCGCGGCCGAATCGGCGCATCCGGCTGGGCGTGGCTCGCGTGCTCGGCGCTCGCGCTGGGAGGCGTCGCCTACGCGGGCGCGCTCAATGCCGTCACGTGGCTCGCCGACCGCAGCGACGCGCAGGTGACGCTCCCCGCGGAGGCGATCTTCGGCGAGAGCGCGCAGGAGCCCGATCCCGCCATGCGCGCCGCGGCCGAGCGCGCGCTCGCGCTCTACGCGCTCGCGTCGCCGCCGCCCGACGGATGGTCGGCGCTTCCCTTCGGCTGGCGGCAGGTCGACCTGCGCCGCGCGTACCTCCTGTGCGCGCTGCGCCGGCTGGACGAGGCGGAGCGCATCGTGCGCCGGTCGTGGGAGCGCGACGGCGCGGACGAGGGCGCCGCGGCGGTGGTCGGCCGCATCCTGCGCACCGCGCCCGCCCGGCGCGAGGAGGCGTTCGCCTGGTACGACCGTGCGCTCGAGGCGCACCCGGGCTGGCAGCGCCTGCGCGAGGAGCAGGTGACGTGGCTCGACCAGGAGGGCGAGCACGCCCGCGTGGTGCGCAGCGCCCGCGACGGCCTGGCCGCCGTGCCGGGCGACCTGCTGGCCATGAGGCGTCTCTCGCTCGCGCTCGTCGAGCGCGGCGCCACCGATGCCGAGGTGGAGGAGGGCATCGCGCTCGTGCGCCGCACGCTCGAGATGGCGCCGGGGAACGGCTTCGCGCATGCCGCGCTCGCGCGCGGGCTGGCCCGCCTGGGCCGCTGGGACGAGGCCGCCGCCGAGTTCCGGCGCGCGCAGGAACTGGAGCCCGGGTCGGAGATGATCCGCTCGATGGCCGAGGAGGCCGAGGCGCGGCGCTCGGCCGCCGAGCCGCCCGCGCCGATGCGGTGAGCCGCGCGTCCCGCGGCCACGCCGCGGACGTCAGAGGCCCCAGTTGCCGAGCAGGATGCCGAGGTCCGCGCCGGCCACGCCGCCGTCGTCGTCCAGGTCCGCGGCTGCGTCGAAGCCCCTCGGTCCCCAGCTCCCGAGCAGGAGGCCGAGGTCGGCGCCGCCCACCGTGCCGTCGCGGTCGACGTCGCCCAGCCCCTGTGCCGCGCGCGCCAGCCGCACCGCGGCGCCGGCGTCGATGCGGCCCCAGCCCGAGCGGTCGTCGAAGCCCGGGCCCAGGACGTCGATGGACGACTGCCGCAGCATCGATTCGAGCTCGGTCCACGCCGCGGATGGCGCCATGGCGCGCATGAGCGCCAGGGTGCCCGTCACCGCGGGCGCCGCCATGCTGGTGCCGCTGCGGAAGTCCGCCTGGGCCGAGCCGACGCAGGAGTAGATCGATACCCCGGGCGCCGCGAAGTCGAGCTGCGTGCCCACCGCGCTGCTCGACGCCGGCTGGT
>JBILFU010000245.1:0-3512 GCA_044351405.1 Phycisphaerales bacterium | reverse complement strand
CCGAGCGTCGGTCCGTGCCCATGAGCCTCCCATGACGAGCCTCTCCAATCCCTCCGCCGGCACCGCGCCCGCCCCGGGCGCCCCCGCCGCGGACGTCCACGCCAAGGTCTACGGCGACGTCGACCACCTGCACGCACCCCCCGTCGCGGTCTCCGTGCCCGCGGAGGCCAAGCTCCGCTGGCTGCGCGACATGCTGCTGATCCGCGAGTTCGAGATCCGCTGCATGCAGGCGTACCAGGAGAAGAAGATCGGCGGCTTCTGCCACGTCTACATCGGGCAGGAGGCGGTCGCGGTCGGCTGCACGCAGGCCGTGCGCCACGAGGACCCGATCGTCACCGCCTACCGCGACCACGGCCACGCGCTCGCCCGCGGCATGGACCCCAGGCACTGCATGGCCGAGATGTTCGGCCGCATCGGCGGCTGCGCCAAGGGCAAGGGCGGCTCGATGCACATGTTCGACAAGGCGAACAACCTGTACGGCGGCCACGGCATCGTCGGCGCCCAGACGCCGCTCGGCGCGGGCCTGGCCTTCGCCTGCAAGTACATGGACGAGGTGATCGACGGCAGGAGGAACTCGCGCGTGGCGCTCTGCTTCCTCGGAGACGGCGCGCTCAACCAGGGCGCGTTCCACGAGGCGATGAACCTCGCCGGCCTCTTCGACATCCCGGTGATCTACGTCGTCGAGAACAACGGCTACTCGATGGGCACCGCGATCGCCCGCGGCACCACGATGGCCCACTCGCTCGTGACCAAGGCCGCGGGCTACGGCATCGACGGCTACGTCGTCGACGGCATGGACGTGGTCGAGGTCTACGCGGAGATGAAGCGCATCGCCGACAAGTGCCGCGAGACCAGCCGGCCGGCGTTCGTCGACATGCGGACCTACCGCTACAAGGGCCACTCGATGAGCGACCCGCGCAAGTACCGCACCAAGGAGGAGGAGGACGTCTTCGAGGCCGACGACCCGATCGGCAAGCTCGAGCGGCAGCTCAAGGCGTCCGGCGCCCTCGCCGACGACAGCTTCAAGGCGATGCAGAAGTCCGTGCGCGACCAGGTGCGCGAGTGCGTGGCCTGGAGCGACGCCAGCCCGCCGCCGCCCGTGGAGGAGCTCTTCACCGACGTCTTCGTCGAGCGGTGGGGCCCCTACACGGGAAGCACCCAGCCGGAGATGAACGGCGGCACGCCGAACCTGCCGGGCACCGGGACGATCGACACGAAGGAGGACCTGCTGTGACCGCCGTCCGCGAGATCGAGTTCCGCGATGCGCTCCGCGAGGCCATGTCCGAGGAGATGCGCCGCGACAAGCGCGTGTTCCTCCTCGGCGAGGAGGTCGCGCAGTACAACGGCGCCTACAAGGTGAGCCGCGGCATGCTCGAGGAGTTCGGCGACCGCCGCATCATCGACACCCCGATCTCCGAGAGCGGCTTCGCCGGCCTCGCGATCGGCGCCGCGATGATGGGCCTGAAGCCGATCGTCGAGTTCATGAGCTGGTCGTTCAGCCTGGTGGCGGCCGACCCGATCCTGAACAACGCGCCCAAGATGCTGTACATGTCGGGCGGCCAGTTCGGCTGCCCGGTCGTGTTCCGCGGCAACGACGGCGCCGGCGGCCAGCTCGGCAGCACGCACAGCTGGTGCGTCGAGGGCCTGTACTCCAACGTGCCCGGCGTGAAGATCGCCATTCCCTCCAACCCGTACGACGCCAAGGGCCTGCTGAAGAGCGCCATCCGCGGCGACGACCCGGTGTTCTTCCTCGAGAGCGAGCGCATGCTCGGCAACAAGGGCCACGTCCCCGAGGAGGAGTACGTGATCCCGTTCGGCCAGGCGAAGGTCCTGCGCGAGGGAACCGACTGCACGGTGGCCAGCTGGGGCCGCCCGGTCCACTTCTGCATGGATGCGGCCGAGGAGCTCGCCAAGCACGGCATCTCCTGCGAGGTGATCGACCTGCGCACCGTGCGGCCGCTCGACATCGGCACCGTGGTGCGCTCGGTCAAGAAGACGAGCACCTGCGTGGTGGTCGACCAGTCGTGGAGCTTCGGGAGCCCCGGCAGCGAGGTGGCCAGCCAGGTGCACCGCCACTGCTTCGACGACCTCGACAACTACGTGCACCGGGTGCACACGGCCGACGTGCCGACGCCGTACGCGACGAACCTGGAGCAGGAGTACCTGCCGAACGCGCGCAAGATCGTCGAGGCCGTCCGCAGCGCCACGTACAACCTCTGAAAGGCAGCGAAGGGAAGACATGCCGATCAACGTGACCATGCCCCGCCTCTCCGACACCATGGAGCAGGGCACCGTCGTCAAGTGGCACGTCAAGGTGGGCGACAAGGTCGCCTCCGGCCAGGTGATCGCGGACATCGAGACCGACAAGGCCACCATGGAGCAGGCCGTCTTCGACGACGGCCACATCGCGCGCCTGGTCTGCCCCGAGGGCAAGCAGGTGAAGGTGGGCGAGGTGATCGCCGTGCTCGCGGAGGAAGGCGAGTCGGTCGATGCCGCCGCCGCCGCCGCCGCGGGCAGTGCCCCGGCCGCGCGCCCGGCCCCGGCCGCCGCCGCGCCCGCGCGCGAGATCGTGGCCGACGTCGTGGCGAAGCCCGTCGCCGTGCCGTCCGCCGCCGCGCCGGCGCGCGACCGCGACCACGTCCGCGTCTCGCCCGTCGCCCGCCGCATGGCCGAGGAGATGGGCGTCGACCTCGCGCAGGTGCAGGGCTCCGGCCCGGGCGGCCGCGTGATCAAGCGCGACATCGTCCTCGCCGCGGAGAACCGCAGCTCGGCCGCGCCCGCGCGCGCCGCCGCCCCGGCCGCGCAGGGGATCGTCGCCGCCGGCCCGACCGCCGTCGCCGCGGCGCCCGCGGGCGGCGCGATCGTCGCCGGGGTCCAGAGCATCGAGGTCCCGGTCAGCAACATGCGCGGCGTGATCGCGCGCAGGCTCGTCGAGAGCAAGCAGTCGATCCCGCACTACCAGGTGTCGATGAAGTTCTCGATGGACGCGCTCCTTGCCCTTCGCGGCTCGCTCAACGAGCAGCTCTCCGCGATGGAGGTCAAGCTGAGCGTCAACGACTTCATCATCCGTGCCTGCGCGCTCGCGATGGCGAGGCACCCGTTCTTCAACGCCAGCTGGGCCGGCGACCGCATCCTGCTCCACCAGCAGGTGAACGTGGGCGTGGCGATCGCGCTGCCGGAGGAGAAGGGCGGCGGGCTGGTGGTCGGCGTCGTGCGTGACGCGCACCTCAAGAGCCTGCGGCAGATCTCCGGCGAGGTGCGTTCTCTCGGCGAGAAGGCCCGCACCAAGGGCCTCTCCCCCGAGGAGATGTCCGGCGCCACCTTCACCATCTCGAACCTCGGGATGTTCGGCGTCGACAACTTCACCGCGATCATCAACCCGCCGAACAGCGCGATCCTCGCCTGCGGCGCGGCGATCGAGCAGCCGGTGGTCCGCAACCACCAGCTCGTCGTCGGCTGGGAGATGTCGGCGACCCTGAGCCTCGACCACCGCGTGATCGACGGCGCCATGG
>JBILFU010000244.1:0-3513 GCA_044351405.1 Phycisphaerales bacterium | reverse complement strand
CGGACGGCGGCGCGCCCGATGCGGCGCTCGAAGCCGACGTGCTGCGCGCGGTCACCGTCGAGATCGGCCGCCCGCCGGACGCCGCGCTGGCCGCGGAGGTGCGGGCCCTGGTCGCACGGGCGATCGCCGGCCCGATGGGCGCGGTGCTGCGCGCCGACCGCTACGCGGCGTGGGCCTGCGGCACGCCGGAGGTGCGCACGGAGATGCCCTTCGCCGCCGTGGTCGACGGCACGCTGCTGCGCGGGCGCATGGACCGCGTGGTGCTCGGCATCCGCGACGGCCGCGTCGAGCGCGCCGAGGTCGTCGACTGGAAGACGGGCGCCGGCGGCCTGGAGGGCGCCGCGCTCGAGGAGCGCATCGCGCCCTACCGCCTGCAGATGCAGGCCTACCGCGGCGCGCTCGCCGCGATGTTCGGGCTTCCCGCGGAGCGGGTCACCGCCGCGCTCGCCTTCGTCGACCGCGGCGAGGTGGTCGAGGTGTCGGGGCCGCTCAGAAGCTGACGGTGCCGAAGATCCCGAGGATCGCGCTCGGGTCGACCGTGTCGGTGCCGATCACCGAGCCGTTCGACGTCTCGAGCTGCAGCTCCTCGTAGAACACCGTGCCGGCCACCAGGTCGATGCGGAAGGCGGGCAGCACGTCGTAGCCGAACGAGAAGAACGCCGCCCACGTCTGGTCCAGCCCGACGCCGTTGTCGGTCAGCGGGTTCGAGCTCGAGCCCAGCCGGAACCGCCGCTGCTGCCAGCCGATGCCGAAGGCGATGTCCGCCTTCGATCCCTCGGGCTCCCAGGCCACGTCGACGCCCACGAACGGGCTGGCCGGCGGGCGCCGGATGGTCGACAGCTCCCACTCCGGCGCGAAGTTCCAGTGCAGCACCGGGATCGGGATGATGATCGGGTCGTTCTCGATCTGCGTCACGCCCAGCACGCCGATGCCGATCATCGTGTTGCGGTCGGGCGTCCACGCGACGCTGCCGATGCCGCCGCCGTACAGGCTGTCGCCCGCGTCGGCGTCCGCCTCGCCGGCCATCGCGAAGATGCCGCCCACGCTCGCGGTCCACTCCGGGTTGATCCGCAGCGAGGCGCGCGCCTGCCAGCCGAACAGGTTGACGTTGCCCCACGGGTCGGACACGCCCAGGTTGCTCGTGCCGCCCCAGTGGTAGAGGTCGAGCTCGTAGCCCATGGCGAGCGTGAGCGTCAGGTCCTCGGTGAGCGCCGTGCGCGAGTTGATGCTCGCGTAGACGCGGTCCGCGGAGACCGTGCCGGTGCCGCCGGTGTTCGCGGTGAACTGGTGGATGTAGCCGGCGCCCACCGAGATCGGCGGAGGCTGCCGCGGCTGCGGCAGGGGCTTCGCGTCCGAGCCGGGCGCGGGTGCGGCGGGCGCCGCCGGCACTACGGGCACGGTCGGCGGGTCCGGCGGCTCGACCTGCGCGAGCGCGTCCGCCTGGCATGCGAGCGCGCAGAGCGCGAGGGACACGGCCACCGGCACGCGGGCGGGAGTCATTCCCGCATCGTAATCAACGGGAAATCGCCCGGTCCTGCGCGTGCGCGCGTCGTGCGCCGTTCGCCCGGTTTGCGCTCACGCCAAGCGTCCGGATCGCCGATGGAGCCCCGGGGCGAGGGCTATGATCCCCGCTCCCCGCGCGCCCCGCGCGGCCCGAAACCGAGGATCGAATGCACCTGAACCTCCCCAACGGCCTCTACCAGAACGGCGTCCCCGGCAGCGCGCCGGCCACGTCCGCATCGCTCGCCGCCGCCGGCATCGGCACCGGCATGCTGCCGCGCGACGTGATGGCGAGCGTCGCCTACCAGCGCACGCGCGAGATGACGATCGACGAGCTGCTGCTCGAGAACCGCGTCGTCTTCCTGATCGGCGAGATCAACCACGCCTCGGCCGCCCGCGTCATCATGCAGATGCTGTATCTGGAGAACCAGAAGAAGGGCCAGGACATCAACTTCTACATCAACAGCCCGGGCGGCGCGGTGGACGACACGCTGGCCATCTACGACACGATGCAGTTCATCCAGAGCGAAGTGGCCACCTACTGCATCGGCCGCGCGTACTCGGGCGGCGCGGTGCTCCTGGCCGTCGGCCAGAAGGGCAAGCGCATCATCCTGCCGCACGCCAAGGTGATGATCCACCAGCCGCACGGCGGCGTCTACGGCCAGACCTCGGACATCCAGATCCAGGCCGAGATGATCCTGAAGATGAAGAAGCAGCTCAACGAGATCCTGGCGCGCCACACCGGCCAGGCGGTCGAGCGCGTCACCAAGGACGCCGAGCGCGACAAGTACTTCAGCGCCGAGGAGGCGAAGGCCTACGGCCTCGTCGACGACGTCGCCAGCTTCCCGGAGAAGGGCAAGCGTTGATCCGCTCGCGGTCCGTGCACCCGCTCGGCGGCGCCGGGCGGCATGACGACGACGAGGACGACGACTGGGTGTCGGTCCCGCTGGTCGTCGACAAGCGCGGCAAGAGCGAGGAGCTCGTCGACCTCTACAGCCGCCTGCTGCGCGACCGCGTCGTGTTCGTGGGCGGCGCCATCTCGCGGCCGCTCGCGCAGGCGGTGACCGCGCAGCTCCTGTTCCTGGCGAACGAGGACCCGAAGGCCGAGGTCAGCATGTACCTCAACAGCCCGGGCGGGTCGATCTCGGACGGGCTGGCGATCATCGACACCATGCGCTCCATGCCGTGCCCGGTGGCCACGTACATCGTGGGCCAGGCCGCCAGCATGGGCAGCGTGATCGCCTGCTGCGGCACCAAGGGCCGGCGCTTCGCGCTGCGCCACGCCGAGAACCTCATGCACCAGGGCCGCATCGGCGGCTTCGAGGGCCAGGCCACCGACCTGGAGATCTTCGCGCGCCAGATGATGCGCATCGAGGACGTGTGCAACCGCCTGTACGCCGACGCCACCGGTCACGCCATGGAGAAGATCGCCGCCGACTGCGAGCGCGACCTCTGGCTGAACGCCGAGGAGATGCTGCAGTACGGCCTGATCGACCGAATCATCGAACGCATGCCCGTCGCGCCCTACGTGGTGCAGGGCTGAGGTACCCGACATGACCCTGATCCCGATCGTCATCGAGAAGACCGGCCGCGGCGAGCGCGCCTACGACATCTACAGCCGCCTGCTGAACGACCGCATCATCTTCCTGGGAGGCGGCGTCAGCGACGCGATGGCCAACCTGGTCGTCGCGCAGCTCCTGTACCTCGCCAACGAGGACCCGAAGGCCGAGATCAGCATGTACGTCAACAGCCCGGGCGGCAGCGTCAGCGCCGGCCTCGGCATCGTCGACACCATGCGCTTCGTGCCGTGCCCGGTGGCCACCTACATCATCGGCCAGGCCGCGAGCATGGGGAGCGTCATCGCCTGCAGCGGCACCAAGGGCCGCCGCTTCGCGCTGCCGCACGCCGAGAACCTGATGCACCAGCCGCTGATCGGCGGCGTCATCGAGGGCCAGGCCACCGACCTCGAGATCCACGCCAAGCACATCCTGCGCCTGCGCGAGAAGCTGTACC
>JBILFU010000243.1:0-3518 GCA_044351405.1 Phycisphaerales bacterium | reverse complement strand
GCTGCTGGACGGTTCGGAGCGCGAGCTGGTGTTCACGAGCGGCGGGACCGAGAGTGCGTGGCTCGCGATCGCGGGGACGCTCGATGCGCTCGCGGGGCCGAAGACGGTGGTCACCATGCGCACGGAGCACAGCGCGGTGCGCGAGGCGTGCGAGGCGCTCGAGCGGCGCGGGCGGGCACGGGTGGCGTGGGTGCCGGCGGGTGCGGACGGCGTGATCGACCTCGATGCGCTCGACGCGGCGCTCGCCGCGAATGCCGGCGATACGGCCCTCGTGAGCGTGATGTGGGCGAACAACGAGACCGGCGTGGTGCAGCCGGTGCAGGCGATCGGCGAGCGCTGCCGGGAGCGCGGCGTGCGCTTCCACTGCGACGCCACGCAGTGGGCCGGGCGCATGCCGACGGCGTTGGCGTCGATGCCGGTGGACCTTGCGACCGTCTCGGCGCACAAGTTCCACGGGCCGAAGGGCGTGGGCGCGCTTTGGGCGCGCGGCGGCGTGCGCGTCGAGGCGCAGGTGGTCGGCGGACCGCAGGAGCGCGAGCGCCGCGGCGGTACGGAGAACGTGCCGGGGATCGTCGGGATGGGAGTCGCCGCCGACGCCGCGAGGGCGTGGCTTGCGGATCCCGCGGCGCGCGCGGCGGGCGCGGCGGCGCGCGACGCGTTCGAGCGCGCGGTGTGCGCGGCGGTGCCGGACGCGGTGGTGAACGGCGCCGGTGCCGAGCGGCTCTGGAACACGACGAACATCGGCTTCCCCGGGCTCGAGGCGGAAGCGATGCTGCTGCTGCTCTCGGAGCGTGGCGTGGCCGCGAGCGCGGGGGCGGCCTGCTCCAGCGGATCGCTCGACCCGTCGCCGGTGCTGCTTGCGATGGGAGTGCCGGCGCGGGTCGCGCACGGGAGCGTCCGGTTCTCCACGAGCCGGCGCACGAGGCCCGAGGAGCTTCAGTCGGCGGCACGGATTGTCGCCGAGTGCGTCGCCCGCCTCCGAAGGTCCGCCTGACCGCCGGCGCATGACGCGCCCCGCGAAAATGGGAAAATCAACCCGGGGTGATTTTCTCAGCGGCCGCGCCAGGCGCGGTACTTGCCGATCAGCGCGCCGGTGCTCGCGTCCGGGGCCGCCTGCGCGGGGCCGTCGAGCATCGGCAGCAGGCTGCTGCACACCTTCTTGCCGAGCTCCACGCCCCACTGATCGAAGCTGTTGACGTTCCAGAGCGCGCCGGCCGTGAAGGTCGCGTGCTCGTAGAGCGCGACCAGCCGCCCGAGCATCCGCGGGTCGCGCCGGCGGCAGAGGAGGAACGTGCTGGGCCGGTTGCCCGGCATCACCTTGTGCTCGACGAGCGTCTCCGGCGTCCCCGCCGCGCGCAGCTCCTCCGCCGTCTGCCCGAAGCCCATGACGCGAGCCTGCGCGACGGCGTTCGCGAAGAGCATGTCGTGCATTCCCAGCGAGTCCGCGTTCGGCTCCGCGAAGGCCAGGATGTCCGCGGGCACGATCACGTTGCCCTGGTGGAGCAGCTGGTAGAAGGCATGCTGTCCGTTGGTGCCCGGCTCGCCCCAGATCACGGGGCAGGTGGTCCACGCCACCGGGCGCCCGTCGAGCTGCGTGCGCTTGCCGTTCGACTCCATCTCGAGCTGCTGCAGGTACGCGGCGAAGCGGTGCAGGTGCTGGCAGTACGGGAGCACCGCGTGCGCGCCGAAGCCGAGGTAGTCCGTGTTCCAGACCTGCAGCAGGCCCATCAGGACCGGAAGGTTGCGCTCCGCCGGCGCCTCCAGGAAGTGGACGTCCATCTCGCGGAACCCGGCGAGCATGTCGCGGAACGCGTCCGGCCCGATCGCGATCATCGTGGACAGCCCGATCGCGCTGTCCATCGAGTAGCGGCCGCCGACCCAGTCCCAGAAGCCGAACATGTTGGCCGGATCGATCCCGAACGCGGCCACCAGGTCGGCCGCCGTCGACACCGCCACGAAGTGCCGCTGCACGCTGCGCTCGTCGCCGCCGAACGCGGCGAGGCTCCACGCCCGCGCGGTGCGCGCGTTCGCCATGGTCTCCTGCGTGGTGAAGGTCTTGCTGGCGACGATGAACAGGGTCTCCGCGGGGTCGAGCCCCGCGGTTTTCCACGCGAAGTCGCCGGGATCGACGTTCGACACGAATCGGAAGTCGAGCCCGGGCGCCGCGAAGTCGCGGAGCGCGTCGTTCGCCATCGCGGGCCCGAGGTCGCTGCCGCCGATCCCGATGTTGACGACCGTGCGGATCGGCTTCCCGGTGTGGCCGAGCCAGCGGCCGGCGCGCACGGCGTCGGCGAGCGCGGCCATGCGGTCGAGGACCGCGTGCACGTCGGGCACCACGTCTCGGCCGCCGGTGCGCATGACCGTGCCGCGCGGCGCACGAAGCGCCACGTGCAGCACGGCGCGGTCCTCGGTGACGTTGATTCGCTCGCCCGCGAACATCGCCGCCCGCCGCGCCGCGAAGCCGGACTGCATGAGGAGCGCGAGCAGGTCGCGCATCGCGGCCGCGTCGATCCGCTGCTTCGAGAAGTCCCCGTGGATGCCGTGCGCCTCCGCGCACATTGCCTCGGCGCGGCCGGGCTCGGCGGCGAAGAGCCCGCGAAGGTGGGTGTCGCGCAGGCGCTCGGCGTGCGCGAGGAGCGGGCGGTGCGCGGGCAGCGAGTCGAGCGGCGCGGCGGCGTTCATGGGGCGCGTAGGATAGGGCGATGACGAACGCCGTCCCGACCGCCGTCCTCTCCATGGCCGGCCAGTCCATCTGGGTCGACAACATCACGCGCGCCATGCTCGGCGGGACCCTCCAGCGATACATCGCGGAGTGGTCGGTCGTCGGCCTGACGTCGAACCCCACGATCTTCGCCAAGGCGATCGCGGGGAGCACCGACTACGACGCGCAGATCGCCCAGCTCGCTGCGAGGGGGATGGGCGAGGAGGCCGCCTTCTTCGAGCTCGCGCTGGCGGACCTGGTCCGCGCCTGCGACCTGTTCGCCGGCGTGCACGCGCGCACCGGCGGCGTCGACGGCTGGTGCTCGCTCGAGGTGAGCCCGGTGCTCGCCTACGACGCCGACAGCACGGTGCGCCAGGCCGTCGAGCTGCACGCGCGCGCGAGCCGGCCGAACCTCTACATCAAGGTCCCCGGTACGGCCGCCGGATTGCCCGCGATCGAGGAACTCACCTTCCGCGGCATTCCGGTGAACGTCACGCTCCTCTTCGACACGGCGCACTACCTGGCGGCGGCGGAGGCGTACCTGCGCGGGCTCGAGCGCCGCGCCGCGGCGGGGAAGGCCCCCACCGTGGCGGGCGTCGCGAGCCTGTTCATCTCGCGCTGGGACGCGACGCTCGACGCGAAGCTCCCGCCGGCCCTCAGGAACCGCATCGGCCTCGCGATCGGCGCCGACGCATACGCCGCGTACGTTGAGCTCCACTCCTCGCCGCGCTGGCTCGCGCTGCAGGCGAAGGGCGCCCGTCCGCAGCGGCTCCTCTACGCGAGCACCGGCACCAAGGACCCGAAGCTCCCGCCGGCG
>JBILFU010000242.1:0-3524 GCA_044351405.1 Phycisphaerales bacterium | reverse complement strand
CGTCCGCGCAGGACGGACGGCGGACGCGCCGGCGGAGGCCAGCGCCGCGGCCAGTCGATCGGCGGCGGCCTCGCGGGCGCCCGGGTCGGCGCGGGCCGGCACCACGATCCACGGATCCCACCACGGCCCGGGCCGCAGGGCGGCCAGGACGCTCGTGAGTCCGTGCAGCGCGGGCGAGCCCACCGCGGGATCCAGGCACCAGCCGCGGAACGCGCCCGCGACGCGGTCCCGCTCGGCGCGCCCGCCCGACCACGCGAGCGCCGCGAGCAGCGACCCGGCGGCGTCGGCGCTCACTCCGGGACGATCCATTGGCGCGGCGCGACGGAGGAGTTCACCGAGCAGCGCGAGAAGCTGCCCGTCGGCGGCGGCGGCGTCGCGGCCGGTGCCGGCCGCAAGAACCGCGCGGAGCCACGCGTTCACGGCATCGGCGGCCACGGGCGGGTCGCCGGCGAGCACCGCGTCGGCGACCGCGGCGACCCGCGACGAGAGCCACTGCGCCGCGGCTCCTCCGAAGGCGTCGGCGGCCCCGGACGCCGGGGCGGATGCCGCGGCGGCAAGGCCCGCGCCCGCGGCCCCGCGCCAGAGCGAAGCCGGCTGGGCGTCCCGCCGGTCCTGCTCGGCGCCGAGCGCGCGGATCACGGCAGGCAGCTCCGCCGCGGGCGTCACGGCGCGCTGCACCGCAACGACCGCCTCGACCGCCGCGGAGCGTCGGCTTGCGTCGAGGAGCGGCCACGCGCCGCGCAATGCATCCGCGGCGCGCGCCAGGGTGGCGCGGTCGGCGGCCTCCGCCACCGCACCCGCCGCAAGCCGCCGACGCATGGCCAGCAGTTCCGCCTCGTCGCCGGAGAAGGACTCGAGCGCGGCGCGCGCCCACGGTGAAGCGCCGTCGGCACCGAAGCCGGGAGGCGACGCATACATCGCCGGAACGGGAGGAGCCGTGCCGGATGCCGCGCGCGGAGCGGGAATCGACTGCGCACCGGCATGCGCGCGGTCGGCGGCAGCGCCCCGCACGGGAGCGTCGGCGGAACCGGCCTGCGCCGCGGCCGCCCGGTGCGGGGCCTGCGCAGGCTCCCGGCCAGGGACCGGAGCCACGGTCCGCGACCGCGACAGCGCGAAGGTCACCAGCGCCAGGCTGATCGCTGCACCGCCCACGAATGCCGCTATGCCGACGGCAAGTCCAGGCGACCGCACGCCGCCCTGCGTCGGACCCACGTGCGGTGGCTGCGCCGCAGCGCCCGCGTGCACGCCGCCAGCCGGCGGGAACGCTCCCGGCGCCCGGGCGTCGCCCGCAGCGGCTTCCGCGCCGGCGACCAGGCGGAGCACGCGCACCGGGTCCGCGCCCTCCGCCGCGCAGAGCGCAACGACCTGGGCGCGCGTCCGGCGATTGAGGCCGCCGCCCGCGGCGAGCACGGCGCGAACGTCACGGACCAGCCGATCGACAGGCAGGGCGTGCCGGCTCACGGACGAACCTCCTGCGGGACCGCGCCCTGCATGCGCGTGCCGAGCGTGCGCAGTCGATCGCCCTCCGGGCCGTCGCCGAAGCCGCCCGTGAGCGCACGCGCCTGCTCGAGGAGCGCGCGCGCCCGGGCGACGTCCGTTGCGGACGCCGCGAGCACCTGGAGTTCCTTCGCCACGAGCCACTCGGGGGTCCCGGTCGCGATGCGCGAGAGCAGGCCCGCGACGGCGACCTCCGCCGACGCCGCGTCGCCGGACGCAAGCCGCAGCCGAGCGTCCGCGAGCGCAAGCCGCACGTCCCCGGGGGCGTCCTCGCGCGCGGCACGGGACGCCTGCTCCGCCGCGGCACGGTCGACGCCGCCGCGGCCCGCCGCGAGGAGCTCGGACTCCGCGTCAAGCCACCCGGCGACCGCCCACGGGGGCACCGGCCGGGCCGCACCGACGAGCGCGCGTGCCGCGGCGGCGCGCACGGCCGGATCGCTCGAGCGGTCCGCGACGGCCGCACGCAGGAGGGTGGCGGCAGCCTGCGCCGCGGCTTCGCCCGCACCCATGCGGTCCACGGCCTCCAGCGCCGCGAGGTACCGGCCCTCGAGCGAAGCCAGCTGCACCCGGCGCACCGCGACCTCCGCGACGAGCGGGTCGCCGGGCGGGCGGTCGCCGATCCGTGACTCGATGGTGTCGAGCGACGCCGCGAGCCGCGCAAGGTCGCCGACGGCGAGCGCCATCTCAGAGCGGCGGCGGAGCTCGTCCATCCCGCCCTCGCCGCCGAACGCGGCGCCGTCGCCGGCCTCGAGGGCGCGGCGCGCGGCGGCGTCCCGCGCAGGTCCGGTGGCAGCGCGGAATCGGCGATGGAGCGCCTCCGCGGCCGCGCGGCGCGCGGCGGGGGCGAGGTCGAAGGGCACGGCATCGCCGAGCAGCGCGTCGATGTCCTCCGCGGAAGGCTCGGCGGCGGCCAGCGCACGCCAGGCGTACGCCCGCACCGCGGCGCGGGACCGCGGCAGGGCCGCGATGACGGCATCGACCTGCGCATCGCGCGCGCGCGCGGCCTGCAGGTCGCCCGCGCGCGCCGCCTCGTCGAGGCACAGGACCGCGCTCCACCGGGCATCCGCGGCGGCCTCTCCCTGCATCGACGCGGAGGCCTCCAGGAAGGCCGCCGCCGCGTCGCCCATCCTGCCGAGGTTGCGCAGCACGTGGGCCCGGAGTCCGGCGGCGCCCGCGGCCACGGAAGGCATGGCTCCGGGCCCGGCAGCCTCGCGGAGGTCTTCTTCGGCGGCGACCCAGCGCGCCTCCGCGCCGGCGCGGTCGCCGGCCTCGCGGAGCCGCGCCGCCTCGGCCGCCGAGCGCACGGCGGAGAGGAGCCGCGCCGCCGGCCCCTGCGCATCGCCCGCGCCGAACGAGAGCCCGGCCAGTTCGCGGAGCCGGCCCGCGGAGGCCAGTCGCCCGACGGACTCGGCGAGCAGCGCCGCGGCGTCCGCGGACGCCGGTGCACCCGCCGACCGCGCCGCGGCGACGACGCACATCGCCGTCGACTCGGGGCCGCCCTCGTCGGCACGGAGGAGCGCAAGCGCGCGCCCGAAGTCGCCGCGGTCGAGCGCCGCCGCCAGGCGCCAGAACGGAAGGCGCACCTGCACGGCGGCGCTGGTCCCCGGGGCGTCGAGGAGCGACAGCCACCGCTCCGCGGCGGGGCCCTCGTCGAGGAGCGCGTTCGAGAGGCCCATGCCGAGGATCGCGCTGGCGAAGGACTCGCTGCCGCGCAGGTCCTCGGAAACCTCGCCCGGGTCCGTGACGGGCCGGTCCGGGTCCAGGAGCGACGCGAAGGCGCGCACCGCCGCGGCGGCGTCGCTGCGCCAATCCTCGGCCCCGAGCTCGCGGCCGAGCCACGCGGCGTAGTAGGACGCCCATGCGCCGAAGTACGTCGCGCTGCGCGCCGCCTGCTCCGCGCGCGCGGACCCGTCGAGGAGCTCCTCGGCGCGCGCGCCCGAGCTCCGCTGCGCCTCGCGCGCATCCGCGGACTGCAGGCGCGACGCGTCGCGGGCGAGGTCGCCGAGCCGTTCGGCGAGGGAGCGGAG
>JBILFU010000241.1:0-3530 GCA_044351405.1 Phycisphaerales bacterium | reverse complement strand
CGCTCATGCTCACGAACTCGAAGCGCCCGTGCCCGTACGGGTGCGTGCGGTCCGCGGGCCGGTGCGACTGCGCGACCGCCCACAGCGCGAACCCGCTCGCCACCACGTTGACGATCGACTCCACCGCATCGCTATAGACCGCGGACGACCCGGTCATCCGCCACGCGACGAACTTCACCGCCATCAGCACGACGCCCGCGACCACCGCCACCGCCGCGGCGCGGCGCTCGACGGAGCGGGTCGTCGCGGCGTCACTTCGCATCGTCGGCGGGCGCGCTCTCGATGAACACGTCGAGCAGCTGGCCCGGCGCGACCGGGACGTCGTCCCGCTCGAACCGGTAGATCACCTGCAGGACGCGCGTATCGATGCGCTCGGCGTTCTCGCCGGAGAGCGTGCGCTTGGGCAGCACCAGCGGCACGCGGCGCACGAACGCGATCGGGTAGCTCTCCTGCCGCCCGCCGCGCAGGCTGGCCACGGCCTTGCCCTGGTCGCTGAAGCGCCAGGCGTCGAGCTCGTCGATGTCCACGCGGAGGTGGAGCGGCGTCAGGTCGCCGAGGGTCATCTGCGTCTTGGCGCCGGGCCCGGCGGCCGCGTACTGGCCCGGCCGCGCGTCGATCCGCAGGACGTGCGCGTCGATGGGCGCACGCGCGACGCAGCGGTCGAGCTCGGTGCGGATCGCGGCCACCTCGGCCTTCGCGGCGGCGAGGTCGGCCTCGATCACGCGCAGGTCCTCGGGGTAGGTGCCCTTGCGGACGAACTCCAGGTTCGCCTCCGCCTCCGCGAGCCGCGCCTTCGCGTTGGCGAGCTCGAACTCGCGGGTCGGCCGCTCGTTCTTCGAGAGTGCCGCGCCCTCGCCGATCGCGAGCAGCCGGTCGAGCCGCCCCTGCGCGTCGTTGACCCCGGCGCGCGCCTGGTCCGCGCGCGCCTGCGCCTGCGCGAGCGTCTCCGCCTTGGGCAGCGCCTTGGCCTGCGCAAGCCGCGCCGCGGCCGCCGCCTCGCGCGCCTCCGCGCCCGCGAGCTGCGCGTTGAGCGCGCGCCGGTCGATCACGAAGAGCGCCTCGCCCTTGGCGACGCGCTGGCCCTCCTTCACCACCACCTCCTCGACCAGCCCGCTCACGGGCGCGCCGAGCTCGATGAGCTCCGAGGACGGCTCGACGATTCCCGACCCGCTCACGCGGTCCCCGTAGGGCGACGCCACCGGCGGCACCACGGGCGCCGGCGCCGGGAGCGGCTTGTTCTGCTTTGCCACGGTGATCGCGGCGGCGACGATGCCGGCTGCGGCGAGGATGGGGAGCGCGACGAACTTCCAGTTCATGGGGGCGGGCCCTGGGTGCGGAAAGCCTAGTTCACGGGCGGCGCGCCGCGTCGCCCATGCGCGCCGCGCTTTCGGCGAGCGCCTCCGCGGGGGTGCTCACGTGGGTCACCCGCCCGTCGTCGAGGTGCGCGATCCGGTCGGCGAAGTGGAAGATGCGCTCGTCGTGCGTCACCAGGACGACCACGCGCTCGCCGTGCGCGGCGATGTCGCGGATCAGCCCCATCACCCGCTGGCCCGTGGCGCCGTCGAGCGCGCTGGTCGGCTCGTCGCAGACGAGGAGCCGCGGGTTCGAGACGAGCGCGCGCGCGATCGCCACGCGCTGCTGCTGGCCGCCGGAGAGCTTTGTCGGGCGCGACTTCTCGCGGCCCTTCAGCCCGACCTCGGCCAGGAGCGCCGCGGACCGGTCCATCGCCTCGCGGCCGTTCGCGCCCTGCAGGAGGAGCGGCACCGCGACGTTCTCCACCACGGAGACCTGCGGGATCAGGTTGAACTGCTGGAAGATGAAGCCGACGTTGCGGCCGCGCCACCGCGTGCGCTCGTGCGAGCCCATCGAGGACGGGTCGTCGCCGAGCACCGAGAGCTCGCCCTCGTCGCGGCCGAGCAGCCCGGCCAGGATCGAGATCAGCGTGGTCTTGCCGCAGCCGGACGGGCCGACGAGCGCCATCACCTCGCCGAAGCGCGCCTCGAGGTCGACGCCGCGCAGCGCGTGCACCGTGGCGTCGCCCGACCCGAAGGTCTTGGTGATGCCGCGGCAGGAGATGCTGCAGCCGTGCGGCGTCATCCCTGGAACACCTCGGCGGGATCGAGCTTCGCGACCTTCCGCATGCTGAACGCGCTCGCCGCGACCACGATGAAGATCACCGCGCCCGCCGCGATCACCGGGATGTGCCAGGTCATCTTGAAGGCGAGCTTGTCCTCGGGGATCGAGAGCCCGACCACGGAGGTCACCCCCAGCCCGAGCCCCAGCCCCAGCGCCCCCGCCACGGCGCCCTGCAGCGCCACCAGCCCGAGGAGCCGCGGCGTGGTCGCGCCCATCGCCTTCATGGCGCCGAAGTACTTCAGGTTGTCGAGCGTGAAGTTGTAGAACATCTGCCCGGCGATGGCGACGCCGACCAGGAAGCCGAGCGCGATCGCGATCCCGAAGTTGATCGGAATGCCGGTCTGCTTCATCCAGAAGTCGATCGTCTTCCACGCGAAGTCGCGCGGCGTGTAGACGGCGAGCCCCGTCTCGCGCTCGATGCGGGCCCGCAGCTCGGGGATCAGCTCCGGCGACTCCGCCTTCACGAGCACCATGCTGAGCGTCCGCCGGTTCGCCGGCGAGAAGCCGATCGCCCGCGAGTAGGTGGTGTAGATCGTCGGCACCGCCTGGAAGGTCGGCTTGGTCTCGGCGATGCCGCCGATCACCGCGCGCTTCTCGTTGAGCTCGAGCTCCTCGCCCATCCCGATCGGCCGCTTGGGGCCGGCGGGGTCCGCCGGGTTCAGCGGCTGCGCGAGCCGCGTCCTTGCGCCGCGCGTCTCGATGATGATCGTGTCCGGCTGCCGGAGCACGGCGATGTCGCCCTCCACCATCTTCGCCGGCGCGCCGATCAGGCTGGCGTCGTCCACGCCCACCACGTCGCACAGCTGCCGCGCCCCGCTCGGGAGCTTCGCCACCAGCAGGCTCTTGAACATCGGCACCGCCCACTTCACGCCGTCCACGCTGCGCACGCGCTGCAGCGCCGTCACCTGCATGGGCTTGGTGTCGTCCACGAAGAGCATCGTCGGGTCGGTCACCCACAGGTCCGCCTGCGGCGTCTCCTCGATGAGCGCGTAGGTGCGGCTCATCAGCCCGACGAAGATGCTCGCCTGCTGCGCGATCAGCAGCGTCGCGAACGCCAGCCCCAGCAGGATGCCGTAGAACTTGGCGCTGTCGCCGAAGAGCATCTTGATGGCGATGGATCGCATGGCGTGCCGCGCCTCAGAGGCGCATCTGGAACCCGAACTCGACGGTGCGGTCGGAGGGGAGGCCGAAGGCGCTGGTCACGTCCGCGGAGTTCGAGTGCAGGAAGATGTACAGGCCCTTGCGCCAGCGCGCCATGCGCGTCGGCCCGCCGGGCACCAGCTGCATCTTGCGGGCGAAGTACGTGGTGTCGTCGTCCTTGAACGGCAGGCCGCGCTCCTTGGCGAGCGCGAGGATGCGGGGCACGCTCGGCGACTCCATGAAGCCGACCTGCG
>JBILFU010000240.1:0-3550 GCA_044351405.1 Phycisphaerales bacterium | reverse complement strand
CGGTCCACCAGGATCGGCTGGCCGCCCATGGCCATGATGGCACCGTCGAACCCGACCTGGAAGCTGTTCGACTGGCCCGCCACCGGTCCGCCCTGGATCCCCTGGGCGACGGCGGGCGCACCCAGCAGCGCGCACGCGGACACGGCGAGGGCGAAGAGGGCACCGCGGACGAGCGCGACGGACGGGGACTTCGGGCTGCTGGCCATTCGAACCTCCAGGGGTCAAGGCGCGGGAAGGCCGCGCTTCCGTGTTGCAGGATAACCCCGATACGCACCCGGCAGCGCTCCGGTTCGGGAGCCGGGGCGGGCATACACTCCGCGCCGCATGACCCCCAGCCAGTTCGCAGCGACGAACATCCTTCCGCTCCTGGCGCGGCTGGTCCTCTGCTTCGCGTTCCTGCCGCAGGGCTGGAACAACCTGATGCGCGACGTGGAGTTCACGGCCTACGACGCCCAGCGGCTGCGGGAACTGGGCGTTCGGGGTATTACCGACCCGGATCCGCGCCGGGCGGACATCGCGCTCGGGGCCATGCGAGGCTGGGATCCGCCGGCGGAGGCCGCGCCGAAGGACGGAAGCGCCCCTCCGGACGCTCCTGCTCCGGCGCCGACGGCAGCTCCCGCCGCGGTTCCGGCGCCCGAGGTGCCGGCGCCCGCGCCAACCGCCGCGCCCACCGCGTCGCCCGCGCCGGCCCCCGTCGCCACCACCGCACCGCTCACGCAGCGCGGCCTCTACACCCTCGCGCTTGTCGCCGACCGCGCCCGGCTCCCCTTCCCCACCGAGACGGCGTGGGCAGTGGCCGGCGTGCAGCTGGTCGGCGGTGCCTGCATCCTGCTCGGCCTCTTCAGCCGGGTGTGGGGGCTCCTCTTCGGCGTGATCCTGGCCGGCCTGTTCGTGACGACGAGCCTGCCGGTCCTCCGGGCGTCGGGGCCGTTCGCGCTCTCGGTGCAGGCGCAGAACCTGGTGCTCGCGCAGCTCGGGCTCTTCGTGCTGACGCTCGGCATCTTCCTGGTGGGCCCGGGTGCGCTCAGCCTGGACCGCGCGATCTTCCGCACGCGCCGGCGCGCGGCCGCAAAGGGCGCGGCCCGCTCCGCATGACCTCGCACGGCGCCCAGTCCGGGGACGCGCCGGGCATCGAACCGCGGCATCCGCTCGTCGCGGTGGTCGCCTCGGTGATCGTGCACGCCGCCATCGCGACGGCCCTCGTCGCCATGGGCGTCACGGCGGCGCGCGCCATGCGCCGCGAGGCGCCGCCGGTGCTGGTGGCGGACTGGACGCCGCCTCCCCCGCCGGGCGTCGCGCCCGCCGCGCCCGAACTGCCGGTGCCGGGCGGAGCGCCCGTGCACGCGGGGCCCGCGGCGCGAGCCCGCACCGATCCGGGAACCGCAGGACGCTCCGCGGCCGACCGGCTGGCGCGCACCGTGCCGCCGCCCGCTGCGTTCTCCGCGTCGGGGCTGGGTCTCGGCGGGGCGCTCGGCTTCGGAGCGGACCTCCCGCCCGCGTTCCGCGCGGCGAGCTTCGCCGTCGATCGGCAGCGCGTGGCATTCGTGGTGGACGCGGGCGGTCGGATGCTTGCGGCGCTGCCGGCGGCGCGCGCGGTGCTCGCGCAGCGGCTGGCGGCGCTGGCCCCGGACCAGCGCTTCACGGTCGCGGTCGCGCGCGGGAGCGGCACGGAGATCGCCCCGGGAAGCCCCGCTCCGGCGACGCGCGCCAACGTGGCCGCGGCGCTCCGGTGGTTCACCGAGCATGCCAAGCCCGGCGGCACGCCCGACCTCGGCGCCGCGCTCGAGCGCACCTGGGAGGCCGCCGACCCGGACGCCGTGTGCCTGATCGCGCGCGGCACGCCCGCGCCACGCCGTGCCGCCGCGCGCAGCCCGACGGCCACGCTCGCGGCCGCCGCGGACCGGCTGAATCCCGCGGAGGGCGGGCGCCGACGCGCGGCATTCCTCTGCGTGGAGCTCGTCGAACCCTCCGCCGACGGCGCACTGCGCGCCGTGGGCGAGCGCCACGGCGGCGCCACTGGCTACCTTCTCCTCGACCGCGCCGCGCTCGGGCTTGCGCCCGTGCGGGGACGGGCACAGGGCACCACACGACCATGAAGAGACCCACCACGTACCTCGGCCGGCACCTCGGCCGGATCGCCGCCGCAGCCACGCTCGCACTCGCCGCGCCGGCGCAGGCCGGGCCCTCGTTCGCGACGGCGTTCTTCGTCTCGCTCGACCAGCTCCCGGACGGCGGCACGCGAGTCGACTGGATCGGGAGCGCGATGATCTGGGCGCTCATCGCCATGAGCCTGGCGAGCGGGGCGCTCATCTGGATCGCGCTCTCCTCCAACCGCGCCGAGGACATCCTGCCGCCGTCGTCGGTCGAGGAGATGCGCCGCGCGGTGGCCGAGGGCCGCTTCGCGGAGGCGATCGAGGCATCGCGCGCGCGCGGCGGCGACTTCGGCCGCGTGCTGCACGCGGCGCTCGTCGCGGCGCCGGGCGGCCACGACGCGATGCTCCGCGCCGCGGAGGCGGCCGCCGACGAGCAGGTCGTGCGCCGGCTGCGGCGCGTCGAGGTGCTCAACGTGCTCGGCCAGGTGGCGCCGATGGTCGGGCTCTTCGGCACGGTGTACGGCATGATCGTCGCGTTCTTCACCATCGCGCAGTCCGGCGGCACCGCGGACCCGGTGGCGCTCGCGGGCGGCATCGGGACGGCGCTCGTCACCACGTTCTGGGGGCTGCTCGTGGCCATTCCGGCGCTGAGCACGTACGCCGTGGTGCGCAACCGCATCGATGCCGCGGGCGCCGAGGGAGCGCGCGAGGTGGAGCGCATCTGCGCGCGCTTCCGGCCGGGCGCGGGCGAGACGCCGGTGGCCGCCATGCAGCGCGAGGGCGCGGGTCCCGCCGCCTGATGCGCGCGAGCCGCATCCATCGCCGCGGGCCCTCGTCGTTCGAGGCCAACATGACGCCGCTCATCGACATGGCGTTCCTGCTCATCGTGTTCTTCGTGCTGGTGAGCCAGGTGGCGAGCGCGGAGTTCGTGGAGCTGGCGCTGCCGCAGCCCGCGTCCGACGCCGCGCGGCGCCCGGACGACCGGCAGCGGATCGTCCTCAACGTGGTTCCCGCGCGCGATGCCGGCGCGGCCGCCTATCGGCTGGGAAGGCGCGAGTTCGCGCCCGACCGCGAAGGGCTGCGGGCGCTCGTCGACGCGCTCGCGCGCGCCATGCGCGGACAGCCCGGGATCGACGTCAACATCCGCGCCGACCGCTCCACCGCGTACTCCTGGGTGCGCCCGGCGATGGACGCCGTGGCGGACGCGCTGGCCGAGAGCGGGATCGACCGCGCGCGCGCGCGCGTGCGGCTGGTGGTCCTCGGGGAACCGGCCGATGGCTGACGCCGACGAGCACCGGGCGGCCGCCGCGCTGGCCGCGATGGCGGCGGCGCTCCCCGCGGGAGCGGTCGGGCGGCGCCCGGGGCGGACGGCCGCGCACGCCGCACGCGGCGCGCGTCGCTCCCTGCGCGCGGCCGGCGGCCTGGCGCTCCGGACCAACATGACGCCGATGATCGAC
>JBILFU010000030.1:0-12706 GCA_044351405.1 Phycisphaerales bacterium | reverse complement strand
GTCGCTCGAGTCCCTGTCGGCGTGGTCGATGGGCGCGGTCGACCTGCTGGCGTCGCTCCTGGTCTCCGCGGTGGTGCTCTCCTACGGCGGGTGGCAGGTGATGCGCGGCGAGATGACCATCGGCGCGCTGGTCGCCTTCCAGGCCCTGCTGGTGGCGTTCCTCGGGCCGGTGCTCGAGCTCGCCTCGCTGGGCGAGCAGCTGCAGGCGCTGCGCGCGATGCTCGCGCGCGTCGACGACGTCATGCGCCACCCTCCCGACCCGCTCGCGCTCCCTTCCCCGGGCGCGCCGGCCGCGGACGCGGTCTCCGGCGACTCGCTGGAGTTCCGCGACGTGACGTTCGGCTACAGCGAGGCCGCCGACCCGATCGTCCGGGACTTCTCGCTCACGGTGGGGCCGGGGCGCCGCGTCGCGATCGTCGGGCTGTCCGGAAGCGGCAAGAGCACGGTCGCAAGGCTCGCGGTGGGGCTGCACCTGCCGTGGTCGGGCGAGGTCCTGGTCGACGGTCGGCCGCTCGGCGACCTTCCCCGGCACGTCCGCACCACGCTGCTCGCCTCCGTCGGCCAGTCGCCGTTCCTCTTCGAGGCAAGCCTCCGCGAGAACCTCTCCCTCTGGGACTCGTCGATCCCCGACGACTGGATGCGGGAGGCGATCGACGACGTCGGACTGGCGTCGCTCGTGGACTCGCGCGGCGGGCTCGGGATGCGCATCGCGGAGGCGGGCGCCAACCTCTCGGGCGGCGAGGCCCAGCGCGTGGAGATCGCGCGGGCCCTGTCGCGGCGCCCGTCGATCCTGGTGCTCGACGAGGCCACCTCGGCCCTCGACGCCACCACCGAGTCGCAGCTCGACCGCGCGCTCCGCCGCCGGGGGTGCGCGTGCCTGGTCGTGGCGCACCGGCTGAGCACCATCCGCGACGCCGACGAGATCGTCGTCCTCGACGCGGGCAGCATCGTGGAGCGCGGGTCGCACGAGGAGCTCCTCGCCGCCGGCGGCACCTACGCGTCCTTCGTGATGGACGGAGGCAAGGGATGACGCTGTTCGGGATCGCCGCCGAGTTCGAGCGGGCCGGCTCGCGTCCGCGCACCGTGGACGGGCGCGACCACTTCGACCTCTCGGAGCCCGGCGAGGCGTTCGCCGTCGCCGCGGGGATGGTGAGCATCTTCGCCGCGGCCCGCCGCCCCGACGGCACGCCCGGGCGGCGGACCTACCTCGGCACCGTCGCGCCCGGCGGGTTCGTCCCCAACATGCACGGGGCGTTCCACGGCAAGCCCTGCACCGTGGTGGCGGTGCCCTCGGGCCGCACGACCGTGGTGGACTCCCCCGGCGTCGCGGCGACCGCGGAGTCCGAGACCGAGGCGACCGACGTGTTCGCCCGGGTCATGCTGCCCCCCGACTCGCGCGCGGCCGCGCGGACGGAGACCGAGACCGACCCGGTCGTCCTGTTCGTGGCGCGCGTCGAGGAGCTGGTCGCGGCGGACGTCGAGGCGATGTCCGCCGCGGCGTCCGCGCGCGCGGGCCAGCCCGGAAGGGTGCGCGACCGCGTGCTCCGGGTGGTCGGGTCCGTGTTCGGCCCGGTGGAGGAGGTGCTCAGCGTCGATCCGTCGCTTCCGCCGCTGCTGCGCGCGTGCCGCCACGTGGCGGTCGAGGCGGGCGTGCCGCTCGCATCCATCCCGCGCCGCATTCCCGACGACCCGATCCTCCGTCCGCAGGAGGCGTTCGCCTACGCGGCGCGCATCGGCTGCAGGCGCGTGCAGCTCCCGCACCGGTGGTGGCTCGGCGACTTCGGGCCGCTGCTCGGGGAGCTCGACGGCCATCCCGTCGCGCTGGTGCCCGGCCGCTGGGGCGGCTACCGGGCCTTCAGATACGAGCAGGGCCGGGTGCCCGTGCCGGAGCGCGTGCGCGCGAGGCTCGCCAGGCGCTTCGCGCCCGAGGCCGACTCCTTCGCCGCGCAGCTGCCCGCCTCGGTGCGGACGCTGCCGGGACTGCTGCGCTTCGTGTTCGCCGGCTCGGCGCACGACCTCGGGCTGGCCGCGGCGCTCTCCCTGGCGGGCAGCCTGCTCAACCTGGCCGTCCCGTTCGCCGCCGGGCTGCTGGTGAGCCGCGTGATCCCGTCCGGGCTGGGGGCGTCGCTCGCGTTCCTCGGCATCGCGCTCGCTTCGACGATCCTCGCCGTGGCCGCCACGGAGCTGGTGACCAGGTTCCTCCTGCTGCGCATCGAGACGCGCGCCTCGCTGCGGGGATCCTCCGCGATCGTGCTGCGGACGCTGCAGCTTCCCATCTCGTTCTTCCAGGGGCTCCCGGTCGGCGACCTCTCGGAGCGGCTCGGGGCCATCGAGGAGGTGCAGCGACGCATCAGCGGCACCATGGTCCTGAGCGTGGTGGGCGGCGCGTTCTCGCTCGTGTACCTCGCGCTCATGGCGTCGATCGACCCGCTCGCCGCCGGCGTGTCGGCGGTGGCCTTCGCGGTGCTGTTCGCGGCCACGGCGCTGGTCGCGCGCCGCCAGTCGAGGTTCGCCGCGGACGCCGCCGACCGCAGCGGCAGGCTGAGCGGCTTCTCGCTGCAGCTGCTCGAGGGGATCGACCGCATCCGGACGACGGGCGCGGAGGAGAGCGCGGCGCTCCAGTGGCTGCAGCGGTACCGCCCGGAGCGGCGCGCCATGTACCGCGCCGCGATGGCCGGCGCGCAGATGCGGCTCCTGGCGCTGGCGGTCCCGTTCCTGGCGGCCGGCTTCCTGTGGTGGCGGTTCTCCTCGCTGCCGGGCGGCCAGGAGGTCCAGGTCTCCTCGTTCATGGCATTCAACGCGGCCTTCGGCGCGGCCTTCGCGGCCATCATCGGGCTGGGCCTTGCCGTGGGCGACATCTCCGAGGCCATGCCGACCCTGCGCCGGATCGAGCAGATCCTCGCGGAGCGTCCCGAGGCCGACCCGGGCGCCGAGCATCCCGGCACGCTCTCGGGCGCGATCAGCGTGCAGTCGGTCCGCTTCGCCTACCCGGGCTCCGCCGGCGAGGTGCTGTGCGGCGTGTCCTTCGATGCGGCTCCCGGCGACTTCGTCGCGCTGGTGGGGCCGAGCGGGAGCGGCAAGTCCACCCTGATGCAGGTGCTCCTCGGCCTGCGGCGCCCGACGGCCGGCAAGGTGCTGTTCGACGGCCGCGACCTGGCCAAGCTGGATCTCCCGTCGCTGCGCAGGCAGGTCGGCGTCGTCGGCCAGCACGCGAAGGTCATGCCCGGCACCGTCCTCGAGAACATCATCGGCGCGTCGCTCCTGACCCAGGAGGACGCGTGGGCGGCCGCGGAGGCCGCGGGCCTCGCCGAGGACATCCGCGCGATGCCGATGCAGATGCACACCTTCATCAACGAGCACACGCTGTCGGGCGGCCAGCTGCAGAAGCTCCAGATCGCGCGGGCGCTCGCGGGCCGGCCGAGGATCCTCGTCCTGGACGAGGCCACCAGCGCGCTCGACGAGGTCTCGCAGGCGCACGTGTCGCGGAGCCTGGCCGAGCTGGCGGTCACGCGCGTCGTGATCGCGCACCGGCTGAGCACCGTGCGCGGCGCCGACATGATCCACGTGCTGTCGGGCGGCCGGGTGGTGGAGTCGGGCCGGTTCGACGAGCTGGTCGCGGCGGACGGCCCGTTCCGGGAGCTGGTGCGCCGGCAGCTCCTCGACGTGCCCGCGCCGGGAGGTGCCGCATGAGGCGGGCGGCACTGCCGATGCACGCCCGCGGCGCGGCCCTCGCGGCCGCGGCGCTCCTCGCGTCCTGCGACTCGCCCTACCAGGACCGCGGGATCCTCTCGCGCGACGTCGCCGACCGCCTGGGACGCATCGACGGCGGTGCCGCCGAGCTGGGCCAGGCCGTGCCCGCGATGCCGCCCCCGGCCGAGCCGCCGACCCCGGAGGAGCTCGCCGGCCTGGACCCCGCGCAGCGGCGCCAGCCGCTCGACCTCGCCGACGTCCGTGCCGCCGTGCTCGAGAACAACCTGGGCATCAAGGTTGCGCGCATCGACCCGGCGATCGCCAGCGAGCGCGTCCGGCGCGAGCGCGCGCGCTTCGAGTGGACCTTCGGCATCGCGGCCGACGGCGGGCGCGACGTCAACTTCGAGCCGCCGCTGCAGGCCGAGCTCTGGAACGCGGAGGTCCGGCCGAACCTCAACGTCCCGCTCGCCGACGGCGGCCAGCTCGACCTCGACTGGCGGCTCCTCTACTTCAACAACGAGCTCAACTCGCTCGACCCGGCCGAGGGCGAGGGCTACCAGAGCGTGCCGCGCGTGTCGCTCACGCAGCCCGTGCTCCGCGGCGGCGGGCGGCTGGTCGCGGAGTCGGGCATCCTGCTCGCCGAGTTCGGCCAGCGCCGCGTGGAGGTCCGCACGCGGCTGCAGGTGCAGCAGTCGCTCGTGGAGGCGGAGCGCGCGTACTGGCGCGCCTTCGGCGCGAACCGCGCGTTCGAGATCGCGCTCGAGAGCTACCGGCGGGCGCTCGAGCAGGTGAAGGTGTCGCGGCGGCTCGCGGAGTCGGGGATGGCCGCCGCCACCGAGGTGGTCAAGGCCAGCTACCTCGCGGTGAGCCAGGTGGACGACGTCATCGCTGCCAGCGAGGCGCTGCGGGCCCGCACGCGGCTCCTGAAGCAGGCGATGAACCGCCCGGACCTGCCGCTCGACGACTCGGTCTCCGTCGAGTTCCGGTCCGGGCCCGAGCTGGTGCAGTACCGCTTCTCGCCGAAGGTCGTCCTGGACGCCGCCATGCGCCGGCGCCCCGAGCTCCTCGAGGCCGAGCTGGCCGTGGCGGAGAGCACCCTGGGGATCCAGGTGGCGCGCAACGGCCTGCTCCCGAAGCTCGATGCGTTCGGCACCGCCGCGCCCGTCGGCTTCGGCGGCGACCTGGGCAGCGCCATCGGCGGCACGGGGCAGGACGGGATCCTTGACTTCGCATTCACCGCCGGCGTGCGGCTCCAGGTGCCCCTCGGCAACGAGGCCGCGAAGGCCGACCTGCGTTCCGCGCTGTACCAGCGCCTGCGCGAGCTGGCGACGTCACAGGACCGTCGGCTGTCGATTGCCCGCGACGTGCACGACGCCGTGTCCCGCACGCGCACCGGCTGGCAGGCGGTGGTCGCGACGCGGCAGGGCATCGGCCTCGCCTCCCGCGCCTTCGAGGGGGTGAGGGTGCTCTACGAGCGACGCTCGGCGAGCATCACGGACCTCACGCAGTCGCTGCTGCAGCTCGCCGAGGCGCAGCGCGCCGAGGCAGGAGCGGTGGTCGCGTACCAGGTGGCCTTGCTCGACCTCTCGGATGCCGCCGGGATGGTGCCCGGGCGCGCAGGTCTGTCCATCGACGGGGACATTCCCCTCCCGGCGCCCGAATCGGGCGACCCGGGCGAGGAGCCCGACGCGTTCCTCGAGATTCCGGAACTGCTCGCCGCGCCTGCGGACGAGGCTGCGACCGCTGGAGCGCGCTGAGCCCCGCCCGCGTCACCCGTTGCGGTTCAGCGCTTGCCGCCGAGCTTGGAGCCCTTGGCGGAGCCGGTGGCGCGACCGGCGCTCGCGCGGGCCGGCGCGCGGCCCTTGCCGCCCTGCACCTTGGCGAGATCCTTGGCGTTCAGCTTCTTGTTGTTCGTCATGCTTGGGCTCCTGGAGGGTGTCGCGGATGGCCCTGCGTGGGCCGTGGCACGAATCATGGGATCGGACGCGCACATCCGCAACCATGAGTCGCTCGGATGTTCGCGCCCGGGGTTTCCGGGCCTTCGATGAAAACCCCCCGGAGGCGTGTTGCTCCGGGGGGCGGTTTTTTCTCCGCGGCCCTGCCAGGCACGCGAAGGGAGTGGCTTGCGGGCCCGCAATCGGGCCGGGTCGTGAAGGGCAGGGGACCCACTTGGGAAAACGAGAACCAAGCACCCGATCCATCACCGGAATCTGCTTGCAGCGGCAGATTCCCGGCGGTGTTATCGGCTTCTGCGGAAATTCCGGGGATTTGATGATCGGCCTGGGGTTGTTTCACGCCTCAACCGTGGCAGACTATGAGGGTCGCTCCGCGTCCGCGCGGTGCGTCACCTGCCAACAGGAGAGTGGGAACTGGGAGCGTGTTGTCTCCATCGGCTGGACGCGTGTCCACCGGCGGAGAAGCCATCCTGGAGTGGTTCCCATGGATTCCCTGCCTGCCCGGCCCCTGCCCGGGCCATCCCTGCCCGAGTTGTTCGAGGCCATCTACGACCGGCTCAAGGAGCTGTCGTCGATGTTCATGCGGGCGCAGCCGGCCGGGCACACCCTCCAGCCGACGGCAGTGGTGAACGAAGCCTTCCTGAAGCTCGCCGAGCGCGAGTCCGCGGAGTTCCAGAGCGAGGAGCACTTCTTCGCGACGGCCGCGGTGGTGCTCCGCAGCGTGCTCGTCGACCATGCGCGGCGTCGCACGACCCGCAAGCGCGGCGCCGGCCGGCGCGGGATCTCCGTCGAGGCCCATGAGCCCGAGGACCGCTCGGGCGACGTGCACGGCGTGCTCGAGCTCGAGGACGCCCTGCAGGCGCTCGCCAAGGTCGACCCCCGCGCCGCGAAGGTCGCGGAACTCCGGATCTTCGGCGGCGTGCAGGTGGACCACGTGGCCCGCCTCCTCGGAACGAGCATTCCCACCAGCGAGCGCGACTGGCGCTTCGCGCGCGCGTTCCTCGAGCGCCAGTACGGCGTCGGCGCCGGTGCCGCACTCAAGGCCGAGGACCAGGGCAAGGAGCCGGAGGCCGCATGAGCGCAGTCGCGGCCGAGCGCTGGATCCGCGTGCGACGGCTCTTCGAGTCGGCAGTGGAGATGCCGTGCGAGGAGCGCGACGGGTTCCTGTCTGCGGCGTGCAGCGGCGACGAGGACGTGCGCCGCGAGGTCCGTGCCTTGCTCGAGGCCGACGGATCGGCCCATGATCTACCGGTCGACCGACCCTCGGCGCGCAAGGATCGGTCGCAGGACCACCTTCCCGACGTCGTCGGCTTCCGACTGGTCCGGCGCCTCGGTGCCGGCGGCACCAGCCGGGTTTTCGAGGCCGTCTGCGTGGAGAACGACCAGCGGGTCGCGATCAAGGTGATCCACTCCGGCTCGAGCTCCCAGGCCATGATGCGCTTCCGGCAGGAGAGCAGGATCCTGTCGCGCCTGGACCACCCGGGCATCGTTCGGCTGCACGAGACCGGGCACACCGTCGACGGGCAGGTGTACCTGTCCATGGACTACATCGAGGGCCGCACCATCGAGCGCTGGTGCGCCGAGGAAGGCGCGGACGACCGGCAGCGGATCGCCCTGGTGACGCAGGTGCTCGGCGCCCTGGACCATGCGCACGCCGCGGGCGTCATCCACCGGGACCTGAAGCCGCACAACGTGCTCGTGGACGCCGGCGGTCTTGCCCGCCTCGTCGACTTCGGGGTCGCCCGGCTGCACCGCGACGACGGCGATCGGACCGGCTTCCGGACCGAGACGGGAAACCTCGTCGGCACGTTCGCCTACATGAGCCCCGAGCAGGCGGACGGCAAGGCGGGCCGGGTGGGCCCGTCCACCGACGTCTACCAGTGCGCGATCATGCTTTACGAGCTGCTCTGCGGCTCGCTTCCCTACGAGATCGAGGACCGCGGCGCGATGGCGCTCCTGAAGGCGGTGCTCTTCGAGCGGCGCGTGCGCCTGTCGGAGCGCCGGCCGGAGCTGGCCGGTGCGCTGGACGACCTGCTCCACCGCGCGCTCGACGCCGATCCGTCCAAGCGCCCGCAGTCCGCCGCGGACTTCGCCGCGATGCTGCGTGCCGCCGCCGCGTCCGTCGACTGACGGGGACATGGACCGACGAGATCGCCGGAGTGCCGGCGCCGCGCGTTCAGACGGCGGCGCGGACGGACTTGGCCTGCATCGACTGCGCGAGCCGCAGGACGCACGTGCCTTCCCAGACCTGGACGTCGAGCAGGTACCTGCCGGGGCTCGCGATGATCGGGCCCATCGCCGGGTCGCGCGCTGCGATGTCCGGCACCACCAGTCGCCCGTGCGCGTCGGTGAGCGACGCCTGCGAATTGGCGGCGGGCAGGCACGTGCACCAGAGGTCGAGCGGGACCTCGCCGAGCCCGAGCACCACGAACTCGATCTCGAGCGTCGAGCGGACCTTCGCCACGATCGACGCATTGAGCACCCCCGGCCCGAGATCGACGAGCACCAGGCCCTCGGCGGCTGCCGGCCGCAGCTCGAACCGCCGCTCTCCCTCGACGCGCAGCAGCTCGCGCTGCGCGACGCGTCCGTCGCGGAGGCCCACGGTCGCCTCTGCCGACAGGACGGACAGGGTCGATGCGGGACCGCTTCCCGCGGGGGGATGGCTGCGGAGGGAGTTCACGCCATCACAATAAACGCGAAGTTGGGCGGCCGGCCATCATCGAGTGCCACGCGATCGTATTGTTATCAGTCAATGTCAGCTGATTTCCGCCGGTTGCCCTGCCCTGCGTCCGGCCCGGGGCGTCCGCGTACCCTCTTCCATCCGAGACTTCCATGAGTCCTGCAACCATGCTTTCCCCGTCCAAGGACCCCCCCGCCGTTCCCGGCCCCGGCCGCGTCTACAACTTCTCCGCCGGACCCGCGTGCATGCCCGAGAGCGTGCTCGCGCAGCTCCGCGACGAGATGCTCGACCTCTTCGGCACCGGGATCGGGCTGCTCGAGCAGAGCCACCGCGGCCCGGCCTACGACCGGATCCTCGGCGAGGCGCTCGAGAGCGTGCGCGCGTGCTCGGGCCTGGGCGCCGACTGGGAGGCGCTCTTCCTGCCCGGGGGCTCGATGCAGCACTTCCCGCTGATCGCGATGAACTTCGTGCCGAAGGACGGCTGGGCCGCCTTCGCCGACACCGGGCTCTGGAGCCACAAGGGCGAGCACGAGACCTCGTTCGTGCGCCGCACGCGCAAGGTCTTCGACGGCACGGCGACCCGCTACGACCATGTCCCCTCGGACGCGGAGATCGCCGACTGCTCGGGCGCCGCGTACTTCTGCTACTGCTCGAACAACACCGTCGAGGGCACGCAGTTCGCGCGTCCCCCGCGCGTGGCGGCGCCCCTGGTCTGCGACGCCACCAGCGACATCTTCTCGCGCGAGTACGACCTGGGAGCGCACGAGCTGGTGTTCTCGAGCGGGCAGAAGAACCTGGGCGCGAGCGGCATCACGCTGGTGCTGGCGCGGAAGTCGTTCCTGGAGCGCGGCGACCGCGGGCTTCCCCCGATGCTCAGCTATCCGCACTTCGCAAGGACCGAGTCGCGACCGAACACGCCGCCGACGTTCGGCGTGCGCGTGATCGGCCTGATGGCCCGCTGGACGCACGAGCACGGCGGGCCGGCCGCCTTCGGCCCGCGCAACAAGGCGAAGGCCGCGCACGTCTACGCGGCCATCGACCGCAGCGGCGGCTTCTACCGGCCGTCGATGCGCGCCGACTGCCGCAGCGACATGTCGATCAGCTTCCAGCTGCCCGGCGACGCGCTCGTGGACCGCTTCGTGGCCGAGAGCGAGCGCGAGGGCCTGTGCGGCCTGCGCGGCCATCGCGACTGGGGCGGCATCCGAGCGTGCGTCTACAACGCGTTCCCCGCGAAGGGGTGCGAGCTGCTCGCGCAGTTCATGGACGAGTTCGCGAGACGGAACGGGTGAGCCGGCGGGTCAGGGTCGAGGTCCTCTGGTGGGGCATCGCCGCGGCGCTCGCGGTCGCGGCCGCCGCCTTCCCCTCGATCGGGGGAATGGTCGCGACGAACGACGACCTGAAGTTCATCCGCGCCGAGCCGATCGGCCGCGGGGCATGGGCCGCGATCGCGGAGGCATGGCGGGACTCGTCCACGTTCCGGCCGCTCGAGCTGCTGCTCGGCTCCTGGTGCGACCCGGAGACGCTCGGCGTGGGCCCCGCGCCGCTCGTGCAGGCCCTCGGGCTTGCGGTGCTGCTCCTGGCGACCGCGCTGCTCGCGCGCCGTGCGGCCCCGTGGTTCCCGTCGGCAGGACCGATCGCGGCGATCCTCGTGCTGCTGTCGCCCGCCACCACCAGCGCCCTCTGGCAGGTCGACGCGGCCTCGCAGACCTGGTCCGCGTCGCTCGGCGTGCTCGCGATGGTGCTTGCGCTCGATGCGTGGCGCTCCCCCGGCGGTATGCGGCTTGCGGCGCTGGGCTGCATCTTCCTGGTGGGCTGCACCATCAAGGAGTCCTTCTACGGCTGGAGCGCCGCGATCGGCTTCGCGGTCGCACTGGGCCTCGTCCGGTGCCGCCGGGACGGTTCGTCGGTGCTCCGGGCGCGCGCCATGCTGCTGCTGCCCGTCGTCGCGGTGCCGACCGCGCATCTGGCCCTCCGGATCGCGACGGGCGCGCTCGCTTCCGCCGCGCAGTCGGACCCCGGAGCCCGTTACAAGGCCGAGCTCGGCGTCAACCTGCTGGTGAACTCTGGGATGGCCGTTGCCGGGTCGCTCGCGAACGGGCCGTTCCACGCGGTGACCGACGAGGCAGCCCCCGCGGCCGTCCGAGCGCTTCCGCTCCTCTCGGCGCTCGCGGCGCTCGGCGCCCTCGCCGCCGCGCTTGCGCTCGCCGCGTTCCACCGCGCCGCCGGCGGCTTCGGCCGGTTGGCCCCGGCCCTTGCGGCGGGCGCGGTCGGGATCGCGTGCCTGGTCGTGTACCTGCCGATGGGCTCGGTTTCGGAGCTCTACTGCCTCGGGTCGAACGCGCCCGTCGCGGTCGCGCTCGCCGTCGCGCTGTGCGCGCTCTGGACGCCGCAGGCCGACGACGAGCGGTCCATCGGGCGCGCCGCGGCCGTGTCGGCGGGAGCTGTGCTCGCCGCCGTAGGCGCCTTCGGGCTGGTGGGCCGCGCGATGCACCACCGCGTGACGTGGCGGTACGCCGAGCTCGCCAACGGCGCCATCATGGAACACGTGGAGCGGGTGCCGCCCGCGGACCCGGCGTCGGGCCGGGCGGCGTGGGTCCTCTTCCTTCCGGGGCCGTGCATCCTCGGGCGCACGTATGCCCAGTACGTGATCCCGCCCGCGCAGGCGATCGGCCTGGACGAGACCCTGCCATGGCTCGCGAGGCGCGATCCCTCGCGCGCCGGCGTCTTCACGGTGAGCCCGGCGCCCGGAGCGGTGCCCGACTCGGACCTGGTCCTCGATTGTGCGTCCTTCCCGCCGCGGCCGCACTGGTGAGCCTCACCCCGGCGCGTCGGTTCCCGATCCGTTCCAGCGGCGCACGACCTTCGGGTCGATCCCCAGCAGGTCGAGGGCGCGCCCCACGGTCTGCGTGACGATGTCGTCGATCGTCGCGGGCCGGTGGTAGAAGGCGGGCACGGGCGGCATGACGATCGCGCCGTTGAGCGTGGCGCGCTCCATGATGGCGATGTGGCCCGCGTGCAGCGGCGTCTCCCGGAAGAGGAGGACCACCCGGCGCCGTTCCTTGAGCTGGACGTCGGCGGCGCGCGCCACCAGCTCGTCGGTCCCGCAGTGGGCGATCGCCGACAGCGTCTTCACCGAGCAGGGGGCGACGAGCATGCCGTCGACGCGGAAGGAGCCGCTTGCGATCGGCGCGCCGATGTCCTTGAAGCCGTGCACGTGATCGGCGAGCGCCTTGACCGAGTCGAGGTCGCGCCCCGTCTCCTCGGCGATGGTGCGGACGCCGGAGGGCGACACCACCAGGTGCGTCTCCGCGCCGGCGGCGCGCAGGAGCTCGAGGGCCCGGATGCCGTAGATGGCGCCCGAGGCGCCGGTGATGGCGACGATGATGCGCGGCATGGTTCCTCGTCAGGCGAGCGACCGGAGGGCGTCGAGCTGCGACTTCCAGCGGGCCGGGGCGTCCGACCCCGTCGGCAGGCGGAACGCGACGCCGCGCTCCACGGTGGCGTAGTTCGCCCGCTGGGCCTCCGCCGATTCCACGCGTCCCCGGAAATAGGCAAAGGGCGGCGCCCCGGGCGGCGCGGGAACCTCCCGCAGGTCCAGGCGGAGGTCCCAGCAGGCCCCGTCGGCCACCACCGACAGCAGGGCCCGGCCGTCGCGGCGCAGGTTGGCGGCCGTGCGCGAGCCGGGCCACGTGCAGAGGCGGAGCGACCCGTCGGCGGCGGCCAGCACCTCGCCGGCGGAGAGCTGGGCGGTGCGCGGCCAGCCGTCCTGGTCGAGCGTGGTCAGGCGGTGCGACTCATGCAGCCCGTCCGCGCCGCAGCGGTCCGGCGCGTCGCCGGCAAGCCGCTCGACGATCGCGTCGGGGAGCCGCTGCATGCGCCGCTCAGCGCGAGGTGAAGAGCGCGCGGAACGCCTTGGCCCAGTCGCCGGCCGCGTGCTCGGCGGTGCCGGTGGCGGAGAGCTTCTCGGTGCCGATCCGCGCGGTGTCGGCGGTGCACATGTAGGCCGCGACCGGTGCGGTACCCGGGCCTTCGGTCGCGAAGATCTCGCACGCCGCATATCCGTAGCCGCGCTTGAGCAGCTGGGTCTGCGGGGCGACGTTGAGGAGCGGCTTGTTGGGCTTGATCTCGGTGATCGCCGCCTGCACGTAGAGGGTGCGGTCGCCCGAGCCGGGCACCGCCGCGAAGGCCGCCGTCAGCTGCTCGGCGAGGATCCGTCGGCAGTTCTCGAGCTGCTCGTCGGTCAGGTCGCCGTACGCGCCGGCCTGCGGCGTCACGACGGGGGACACCACGACCTTGCCGTAGCGCGAGGGCTCGAATCCCTTGGCGGTCCACGAGCGGGCCAGGTCGCCGTCGGGCCTCATCCGGACGTTTCCGGGAATGA
>JBILFU010000239.1:0-3564 GCA_044351405.1 Phycisphaerales bacterium | reverse complement strand
CGACGCACACGCGCCGTGCGGGCGGCACGGGGCTGGGGCTCGCGATCTGCCGCGAGCTCGCCGACCTCCTGGAGTGCACGGTGGGGCTGGTGAGCGCGCCGGGGCGGGGCAGCACCTTCTGGGTGGAAGTCCCGCTGGTGCACCGGCCGAGGCAGCTGAAGCCGCTGATGGGCTGAGCGCGCGCCCTCACGCCGCGCGGAGGTCCACGCGCTCGCAGATCCGCCGGTCCGCGTCCGCGGCGCGCTTGCGCGGGAAGCTCGCGTCGAAGCGCGGCGGCACGCCCTCGGGCCAGAGCTCGGCGGCCACCTCGAGCACGGCGCGGGCCACGCCCTCGGGCGGCACCGCCCCGTCCGGGCAGAAGAGGTCGTAGTCGGCCCAGGACAGCGTCAGCCGGATCCCGGCGAGCGAGCCGTCCGCGCGGATCTCCTGCACGTCGAAGCTCCAGCCCGCGGCTTCCTCGCGTTCCTTGGTGATCTCGAAGGGGCCCGCCACGCGGTCGATGCTATCGCCGCCGCAGGACGAGCACCTCGCCGTCGCCCTGGTCGATCCATCCGGGGAAACGGGCGCGCACCTCGAAGCCCGCGGCCTCGAGCTCCGCGCGGCGCTCGGCGAGCGCGCGCGGATAGAGGAGCACGCACCAGCGCATCGCGGGATCGTTGAGGTGCATGGCCATCCCCGCGCCGTACGGGCCGCTGCCGGGCATCTCCACCTTCCGCAGGTCGGCGTACCAGCGGTGCACGTCGTCCGGCAGTCCCACGGCGAAGGCGCGCTCGCCGGGCGCTCGTTCGCGCACGACCGCGTCGACGGCCTCGCGAAGCTGCTGGCGCGGCCCGAGCGTCGCGAGCGACGCGACCCATGCCGTGCACGCGACGAGCGCGGCCGACCACCCGAGCCAGCGCCGACGGTCGCCGAGCGCCACCGCCCCGGCCGCGAGCAGCACCGCGATCCCCGGCACCGTGAAGGCGAGGAACCGCGCGTACATCCAGCTTCCGAGCACGGTCGGGAAGAGGAGCGCCACCGCCGCGCCCGCGAGCGTCACCGCCAGCCCGGTCCGCAGCCGCGCGTCCCGCGCCGCGGCCGCCATGCCGGCGACGGCAAGCGGCAGCGCCGCGAGCGACGCCCACCAGGTCCAGCTTCCGCCCGCGGAGAGCAGCATCCACAGCCCCTCGGGCCCGAGGAGGGTCGGCTCGTCGCCGTCGAGCGCGCGGAACTCCGCGCGCAGGTGCAGGATCTGCCCGATGACCGGTGCGTACAGGAGCGTCGTCGCCGCCGCCGCGCACGCGACCGCCGCCAGGCCCAGGAGCGCCCGACGCCGATCGTCCCGGTCGCCCGCGCGGCCCGCGGTCCACGCGCGCCAACCGAGGAAGGCGGCATGCCCCGCGGGAAGGCAGGCGAACACCAGGTGCGACCACGTGCCGAGCGCCATCGCCGCGGCGTAGGCCGCCCACCCGAACCGTGCCCCGCGCAGGGCGCGCAGCAGGCATGCCGAGCCGAGCGCGGAGAAGAGCGTCACCAGGGCGTAGCCGCGCGCCTCGGTGGAGGGGAGGACCGCGGTGGGCATGACCGCCGCGAAGCCGGCCGCCACGGACCCGAGCCGCGTGCCTCCCGCCTCGAACCCCAGGAGCGCCACGGCGAGCACCGTCGCCACGCCCGCCGCCAGGCTCGGCAGGCGCATCGACACCTCGTCCACGCCGAACGCCTCCGCGCAGATCGATTCCAGCACCGAGGCGAGCACGTGGTTGGCGGTCGAGAAGTAGCGGCTCATCGCGGCCCACGGGCCGTCGAGCGAGTATCCGGCGAACGCGGCGATCTCGTCGTACCAGAGGCTGTCGGAGAGGAAGGGCGCGCGCACCAGGATCGCCGCCACCGCCGCCGCCAGGGCGGCCGCCAGCAGGCGGTCGCGGCCGTCGCCCGGGCCGGGCAGCCGCGCGCTCACCGCGGGCCCCCGATCGCGCGGCGTTCCTCGATCGACGCCGGCTCCGGAAGCTCGATGCTTCCCGCCGAGGGCCGCAGCGCGAGCGGCTGGGTCGCCAGCGGCACGGCGTGCGGCACGTCCTCGCGCACCGACGCGCACGCCGCGAACGCCGCCGCGCGCGCCGCCGCGCTTGCCGCGAAGATGGCCATGTAGGCCCCCGCCGCCGCGCCCATCGCCCCGAGCGCGAGCGAACCGACCAGCGCGCCCGCCGCCGCCGCGAAGCTGTTGAACAGCATGAAGAGCGCCATCATGCTGGTGCGCTCCTCCTCCCGGATCGACTCGAGCGCCAGGAAGAAGAATCCGAGCTCGTAGGCGCCGAACGCGGCCCCGGTGAGCGCCTGCAGCGAGAGGATGTACCAGTACGAGTCGCTCGCCATCCACAGCGCGCTGAGGGGCACCACCGCGAGCGCCCCCCACGCGAAGAGCCGTCTGGCGCCGTGGCGCTGTGCCACTCGTCCCCAGAGGGGCGCGGCCAGGCTCTTGGCCGCGAAGCTCGCCGCGATGGTGCCGAGCACCGCGGCGTCGGAGAAGCCCAGGCGCCGGTTCATGTAGGGGATGAAGTAGGGCTGCGCCACCTGCACCGCGACGTTCATCCCCACCACCGCGCCGAGGAGCCTTCCGTCGCCGCTGCCGCGCACGCGCCGCGCGAACTCCAGGATGCCCACGCGCCGGTGACGGCCCACGTCGAGCGCGGGCGCCTCGCTCTGGCGCTCGAGGAACCAGACGCTTCCCAGCCGGCACAGGCCGGCGGCCGCGAACACCGCGGCGAACGAGGCCATCAGCCCCACGTCGACGCCGAGGTCCACGCCCAGCATGCGCTGCGCCTTCCCGGGGTCGCCGAGCATGAGCACCGTCCCGCCCACGAGGAGCGAGCCCATGATCGAGAGCTGGTAGATCCGGGAGCGGCGTCCGAAGTAGCGCACCCGGATGCGGCGCGGGAACAGCGCGCCCACCCAGGTGTTCCACGCCGGCGCCGCGCCGAGGTTCACCGCCCAGTACAGGCTGGCCACCGCGAAGAGCAGCCAGGTCGGCATGGCGCCGAGCATGGCGGCCGCGACCATGGGGCCGAAGCTCAGGAACTGGATGGTCGCGCACAGCATGATCCAGCGCCGCGGCGAGCCGACCTTCTCGATGCCCCACGGCGCGCAGAGCTGGAGCACCGCGCCGACGAGCTGCGGGACCGTGGCGACCAGGCCCGCGACCACGTCGCCCTTGCCGAGCGCCAGCGCGAAGAGCGGGAAGTTCGTCTCCCCGAGGCCCACCATGAAGGCATGCGTCACGCCGTCGCCGGTGCAGTTGCGGAGGTCGCCGCGCAGCCGGCGGTGGTCGTGCGCTCGTCGGCGGGCGCTCACGGGGCGCCCGCGCCGCCTGCGGGCGCGGCCCCGCCCGGCACGGCGCCCGCGGCAGGCGGCGGTGGCGCAGCGGGCGGAGGAGGCGTCGGCACCGCAGGGGCAGCTCCCGCACCCGGAGCGGACGGCGCCTTGGTGCCCGGCGCATACCTCCCGCCGGAGCCGCGTGCGGGCGGCGGCAGCACCCCGGGGTAGCCGGTGATCTGCCGATGCACGAAGTCCGGCGCGCGGATCACCAGG
>JBILFU010000238.1:0-3575 GCA_044351405.1 Phycisphaerales bacterium | reverse complement strand
GGGCGGCGCGGCGGGCGGCGCGACGGGCGCAAACGCAGGCGCAACCGCCGGCACGGACGTCCTCGCCCGGATGCGCGCCGAGGAGCCCGACGCGCGCGACCTGCGCCTGCGACGGCTCGTCGACCCGCCGCGCGTCTGCGTCACCGGCCCGGCGAACGCGGGCAAGTCGACGCTCCTCAACGCGCTCGCGGGCCGCGAGGTGGCGATCGCCCACGCCGCGCCCGGCACGACGCGCGACGCGGTGGCCGCGCGGCTCGACCTGGCGGGGCTCGTCGTCGACTGGTTCGACACCCCGGGCGTGCGCGACGGGATGGACGCGGTCGAGCGCGCGGCGGCAGCCATCGCCGAGCGAGCGCTTGCGCACGCGGACCTCGTGGTCGAGCTCACGGCGCCCGGGCTCGGATGGCACGTGCTCGGCGGCGCGCGCGGCGGCTCGAGCGGCGCGGTGCGCCTGCGCGTCCTCAACCAGCGCGACCGCGCGGAGGCCGCGGCGTGCGCGGAACTGGCGAGCGCGGAGCTCGCGGTGAGCGCGCGCACCGGTGACGGGCTCGAGGCACTCGTCGCGCGCGTGCGCGACCTGCTGGTGCCGCCCGGGGACCTTGACGACCCGCGCCCGTGGCGCTTCGCGTAGGATTCCGCCCCCATGGACACCGCCGGACTCATGAAGGGCAAGAAGGGGCTCGTCGTCGGCATCGCCAACGACCGCAGCTACGCCACGTTCATCACGCAGAGCCTGCTGAAGGCCGGCGCGCAGTGCGCGTTCACGCACCTGCCCGGCGAGAAGATGGAGCGCCGCTGCAGGAACGCGCTCGAGGAGCTCGGCGTCGCCAACCCGTGGCTCATGCCGATGGACGCAGGCAGCGACGCCGACCTCGACGCCGTGTTCGACCGGCTGAAGGCCGACTTCGGGACGATCGACTTCGTCGTCCACTCGATCGCCTTCGCCGACAAGAGCTGGCTCGAGAAGGGCAAGTACTGCGCCACGCCGCGCGCGGTGTTCACGCAGGCGATGGACATCAGCGCGTTCACCTACCAGGCGATGGCCGTCCGCGCCGCGCCGCTCATGCCGAACGGCGGCGCGATGATCGCCCTCAGCTACTACGGGGCCGAGAAGGCCGTGCCCGGCTACAACGTGATGGGCGTCGCGAAGGCCGCGCTCGAGGCGACCAACCGCTACATCGCGATGGAGCTCGGCGAGAGGCAGATCCGCGCCAACGTGATCAGCGGCGGGCCGCTCAAGACCCTGAGCGCGATGGCCGTCGGCGGCTTCGGCGACATCCTCGGCTGGGTCGAGCAGAAGGCGCCGCTCCGCCGCAACATCACCGGCGAGGAGGTCGGCGACACCGCCCTGTTCCTCCTCAGCGACCTCTCCAAGGGCGTGACCGGCCAGTGCATCTACGTGGACGCGGGGTACTCGATCATCGGGCTCTGAATTCGTCCCGCTCCTCCGGGACCGATTTCCCGTCGGCTAAAATGGTCCCGGAGGAGCGGGACCAATTTCGGCACGCGTAGCTCAACGGATAGAGCATCGGTCTTCGGAACCGAGGGTTGAAGGTTCGAATCCTTCCGCGTGCGCTTCCGCTCAGGCCCCCGCGGCGCCGGCCTCCCGCCGGACCGCGGGGTCCTTCGCCTCGTCGGCCACCACGTAGACCGTCCGCGACGGGAACGCGAAGCCCGAGCCGCTGCGCTCGACGATGTCCATGAAGTCCAGGTTCACGAGCTCCACCGCCGCGCGGTAGGCGGCCACGTCCTCGAGCAGGAACGTCGCGCGCACCTCGACGTCCAGCGAGCTCGCGCCGAACGCCATGAAGTTCACGAGCAGCGTGTCGCGCTCCACCGACGGCTCCGACTCGAGCCGCGCCCGGAGCTCGCGCACGATCGCGCGCACCGTCGCCTGCGGGGTGCCGTAGGTGAGGCCGATCGTCGTGGCGTAGCGGAATCCGTCGCGCCCGGAGAGCTTCTCGATGCGCGACTGCGCCAGGTCGCCGTTGGCCACCACGAGGAGCGTGCGGTCGAGCGTGCGGATGTGCGTCGAGCGGATCCCGATCCGCTCCACCGTTCCCGAGACCCCGTTCACCGTCACCTGGTCGCCGGGGTGGAGCACGCGGTCGGCGACCAGGGACGCGCCGCCGAACAGGTTGGCGAGCGTCTGCTGGCTGGCCAGCGCGATCGCCGCCGTGCCGATGCCGAGGCCCGCGATGACCGCCGAGAGGTCGAGCCCGAAGACCTGCAGCGCACCCGCCACGCCGAGCAGCCACACGAGCGCAGTGGCGACCACGCGTCCCACGCGCACGATGGAGGTCGCGTCGGCGATGCCGCGCCGCTCCATCTGGTGCTCGACCGCCGCCGTCACGATGCGCAGCCAGCGCGCCGCGGCCCAGGCGATGGCGAACACCGTCACCGCGCGCGAGCCAAGCGCCAGGTTCTCCCGCGCCTTCGCATCCAGCACCAGGAGCGGCTGCGCGACGCGCATGGCAAGCAGCGAGAGCAGCACGCCGAGCGGCGCGGACACCGCCACCACCGACTGCGCCACGGGCCCGAGGCGCTGCATGGCCTCGAGGCGCGCGCCGCGCCGGATCCAGCGCGAGACCACCCACCCGAGCGCCACGCCGAGCGTCGCCAGGACCACGACGCCGGCCCACTGCCAGAGCTCGATGTGCGCGACCTGGATGTCGGTCAGGTACCAGGGCAGCGCCGCCACCCACCAGACGCCGATCGCGCGGGCCGCCCCGGGCACCTCGGCCACCGTGGACTCCGCGATGCGCCACCCGTCGGGCGTCCGCACGAGCGACAGCACGAACTTGCCGGCGGACGTCTCGCAGGACCCCGCGACCACCGTGGAGGGCGCACCGGGGCGGTTCGCCTCCTCGCCGGCGATTCGGTCGGCGCGCAGCCACGGACGATGCTCGATGATCCGCGCCAGCGCGCGGCAGGTGCGCTCCCGCGGCATCGCCGCCCCCTGATCCGCGGGCGCCGGCCAGACGACCAGCTCCGCGGCCTCGGACCACTCGCCGTCCGCGGCAAGCGCGCGGAACACCTCGACCGCCCCGCGCGGCGTGTCCTGCGACGCGCCAACCGCGACCTGCGCAGTCGCCGGCGGCGCTGCCGCATCCCCGGCCAGGGCGAAGGACGAGAGGCATGCGAGCGCTGCGGCCGCGACGATCAATCGCTCTCGGGTCACGGAAGCATCGTAATGCAGCCCGATCGGCAGACCCCGTGCGGCACGACGCCGGGCGGCGGTACGGAGGTCAGCGGGGCGAGCCCGGACCCGGGAAGCCGGACCACGGATCGAACCCGGGCGGCACGGCCGGCATCGAGTGCAGCTCGCCGACCGGCGCGGACGCCGCGGGAACGTGACCCGCCTCCGCGAACCGGCCCTGCGCGGCAGGACCGGCGTACCCCGGCATCGCGGCGAGCTGCGCGTCGTCCGGGATCCAGTCGTTGTCCGCGTCGAGGGCCAGGCCGGCGCGGATCTCGCAGAGATCGACGAGCCCGTTGGCGTTCGCGTCCTGCGCGAAGCCGGCGGCGATCTCGTACGCGTCGGGCAGGCCGTTCATGTCGCAGTCGGGATCGCA
>JBILFU010000237.1:0-3586 GCA_044351405.1 Phycisphaerales bacterium | reverse complement strand
AGGTCTCCGAGCGTCCCGAGCCAGCTCAGCCAGCGGTCGCGGGGGCTCGCGGCGTCCTGCTTCATGGTCGCGCGGCGCGGCTCACGGCCCGGGCGGGACCGCGGTCGTCGCGTCCAGGTCGACCGCGTGCGCGGCGAGGCCCTCGCGGACGCGCGGATCCTCCGGCGCGATGCCGTACGCCTGGCGCAGCCGGCGGATGCCGTCGCCCTCCTGCCCGAAGCGGAAGCAGAGGTCCGCGGCGCGCATGTAGGGCTCGATGGAGGCGCGCTGCCCGGGCAGCGGCTCGTTCACCTTGATGGCGTCGACCGACGCGGTGGCGGCGGTGTCCGGGTCGCCCGACTCCTCCGCGATGCGGCTCAGCGCCAGGTAGGCGCGCCACGAGCGGAAGTCGCGGCCGAAGGCGCGCAGCAGCTGGTACGAGTCCTTCACGTCCTTCTGCTTCGCCATGCAGTCGGCGAGCGCGACGCAGACGTCCTCGTTGGTGGGCTGCAGCTGGTTGGCGCGCTCGAGCGCGCGGCGGGCGTCGTCGAGCCGACCCTGCCCGACGAGCGCACGGCCGTAGGCGTACTGCGCGCGCCAGTCGGCGGGGTTCCTCTGGACGACGGGCTCGACCTGCGCGAGGGCCTCGTCGTACTTGCCGTAGCGGAGGCGTTCGTCCGCCTCGTTGGCGCGCGCCTCGGAGCTGCCGGTCGAGGCGCAGCCGCCCAGCGCGAAGGCAAGGGAGGCGGAGGCGGCGAGGGAGAGGACGCGGGCGATCTGGCTTCCGTGCGTGGCGTTCATGTCGTGTGCCCTCCTGGCACCTGCGGGCGCGCGGCCGGGCGGCCGTCGACGCTCCATGGGATGATATCGGCGTGCAGAACGCGCCGCCGGATGCCCCCGCCGAGCCCGGACCGCTCCCGGCGGCCGTCCTGCGCCACGTGGGGGCGCCCGGCGGCGACCATTTCGACATCCTGCTCGCCGTGCGAGAGCCGCGCGATGCCGACGACCGGGCCTGTGCCACCTGGCGCTGCGCGGCGGACCCCGGAACGGCCGGTCCCGGCCAGGTGCTGGAGGTGGAGCCGATCGCGCCCCACCGGGCGCTGTACCTGCGGCTGGCGGCGCCACGAGAGCTCGGCGACGGACGCGGGCGGGTCGAGCCAGTGCGCCGCGGCGCGTGGCGGCGGATCGGCGAGGCGATCGAGTGCCGCTGGGAGGACGGGTCGGTGACGCGGGTGGTACCGGAGTCGATCGGGCGCTGGCGGAGGGCGGAGCCATGACCGTCGCGTCGCTGCTGGTCGCGGTCGCGGTGGGCTTGCTCGGCGGCGGCTGCCTGCTGCTCACGCTTCTGACGCTGCCGGGAAACTGGCTGCTGGTGCTGGTGGCGGTCGGGGCCCAGGTCTGGGCCATGATCGCCGGCAGCGACCTGCCGTATTCCGGCTGGACGCTCGGCGCGCTGGTGGCGCTCGCCGTCCTGGGCGAGCTGGCTGAGGCGGGAATGGGCGCCGCCGGTGCCAGGGCCGGGGGCGCGAGGTCACGCGGCGCGTGGGGTGCCGTGGCCGGGTCGTTGGTCGGCGCCGTGGCGGGAACGGTGGCGCTGGCCTTCGTGCCCGTGGCCGGGACGCTGCTCGGCGCGCTCGCCGGCGCCGCGCTCGGTGCGGTGGCGGGCGAACTGACCTACGGCGACCGCGACGCTGCGTCGGTGGTCCGGCCGGCGACGGGCGCCGCGATCGGGCGATTCGCGGGGATCCTGGTGAAGTTCGCGATCGGCGTCGTCATGTGGGTGGTGGCCGTCGCGGCAGCCGCGTGGTGACCGCGTCCCCGACCTGCCCAAGCGCGGCGAGCGCCGCCGGCATGTCCCACCGCTGCGACGGGCGGTCGCCGGTCGTGTTGCTGATCGCGCGCACCTCGACGCCGGGCACGCCCGCGCGCAGCGCCGCGTGCACGACGGCCGCGCCCTCCATGGCCTCCGCCGCCGCGCCCGTCCGCTCGCGCACGCGCCGGGCCGCGGCGTCGGTGCCGGAGCACGTGGCCACGGTCGCGATCGGCGCGACCGGCCCGAGCCCGGCGAACGCATCGCACAGCTCGCGCGCCGCCGGCACGCGATTGCCGGGGAAGTTCCCGAGCGGGAATCCGAGCGCCGCCATGTCCCCGAATCCGCCGGGCAGCTCGATCCCCTCCTCCGCGTAGACGCAGCACTCCGAGACGACGATCGCCCCGTGCGCCAGGTTCGATCCCGGCAGCGCGCCCGCGATCCCCGCGCTCACAGCCGCCGAGTACGGCCGCCCCGCCGCCGCGGCGCGCGCGATCGCCTCCGCCGTGGCCGCCGCCGCGTTGGTGCGCCCGATCCCCGCGACCACCACGTCGACCTCCGGCGCGCGCAGGCACCGCTCCCCGAGCGCCGCTCGCTCCGCCTCCACCGCCACCACGACGAGCACGCGTCCCACGTCACGCCCCCTGCGCGCGCAGCGCCGCCGCGAGCTCCGCGAGCGCCACCAGCCGCTGCTCGCCCGAGGCGAGGTCCTTGAGCTGCGCGCGCCCGTCGGCGAGCTCCGCGCCCAGGATCACCGCGAAGCGCGCCCGCTGCTTCGATGCCTCGCCGAGCAGCTTGCCGACGTTGCGCGTCGCCTTGTAGCTGTGCCGCACGTGCAGGCCCGACGCGCGCAGGCGCGCCACGAGCCGCGGCAGCTCCGCGTCGGCCGCCGGCTCGCCCGCCGACACCACGAACGCGTCCGGCCGCGGCAGGAGCTCCGCGCCGTCCTTGGGAAGCAGCCCGCGGTCCGCGAGCACGAGGCCCAGGACGACGTCGCCCATCCCGAAGCCCATCGCCGGCATCCGCGGACCGCCGAAGAGCTCGACCAGCCCGTCGTACCGCCCGCCGCCCGCGATCGCGCGCTCCGCGCCGCTCGCCTCGTGGATCTCGAACACGGTGCCCGTGTAGTACGCCAGCCCGCGCACGATGCCCAGGTCGAACTCGCACCACTCCGAGAGCCCCGCGGCCGCGAGCGCGTCGCGCAGCGCGGCGAGCTCCCCGAGCTCCTCCGCGCCGATTCCCGCCGCCGCCGCGAGCGCGCCGAGGTCGCCGCCCGCCGGCACGCGCGTGCGTACCGCCTGCTCGAAGCGCGCCAGCGCGTCGCCGCCCAGGCCGAGCGCGGCCGCGCGCCTGGTGAATTCCTCCGGGGGCATCTTGTCGCGGCGGTCGAGCAGCTCGAACGCGCCCGCCACCGATCCCTCCGCCACGCCGAGCGCGCGCACCAGCCGCCCGGCCGCCACGCGGTGGCTCACCTTGACGCGCACGTCCGCGGGCCCGAGCCCGAGCCGCGCGAGCGCCGCCACCGCCACGCCGATCACCTCCGCGTCGACCGACGGGCCCTCGAGCCCGAGCAGGTCGACGTTCCACTGGAAGAACTCGCGCAGCCGCCCGCGCTGCGGCCGCTCCGCGCGGAAGAAGCTCGGCACCGCGAACCACTTGACCGGCACCGGCAGCTGCGCCGCGCGCGCCGCGGCCATGCGCGCGAGCGTCGGGGTGAACTCCGGGCGGAGCGCGTAGTCGTCGCTGCCGCCCGCGCGCCGGAAGCTGAAGAGCTCGCTGACGATGCCGTCGCCGCTC
>JBILFU010000236.1:0-3600 GCA_044351405.1 Phycisphaerales bacterium | reverse complement strand
CGGGATCGATGGAGCGCAGGTAGGCCCAGCTGTAGATGCCCGTGGAGTGGCCGTCGCTGAAGCGCAGGCGGACCGCGTAGTTGCCCACGAGCTCCGCGTCGGCGATCGTGAGCGGGCCGTCCGCGCGTGCCGCCGGGAGCACCGTCAGCGGGTTGCGGGACATCTCCTCGCGCAGGGCCTTGGCGTCGGCGCTCGGGCTCGCGCGCCGCAGGAGCCGGGTGGGGTAGAAGCTCTCCCGGCCGTCCTGCCAGCGGATGGTGAGCCCGCGCGCGCGGTCCACGTCGAGATGCGCCGGCGCGTCGGGGAACGCTCCGGGGCGGGCCGTGGGTCCGGGCTCGGCGTGCATGGGGGCGATTCTACGGAGGCCGGGTCGCGGGCCACCGCCCTAGACTCGCGCCCTGCATGGACCCCTCCGCCGCCGAACATCCAGCCGACCGACTGCTCGCCGCCGCGGAACGGGCCGGCGCCCCGACCTGCGTCGGGCTCGACCCGGTCGCGGAGAAGCTGCCGCCCGAGCTGCGCCCGGCCGCGGGCGACGCGGCGGCGGCCGCGGCCGTGGAGGCCTTCTCGGCGGCGGTCGTGGACGCGGTGGCCGGCATCGTGCCCGCGGTGAAGGTCCAGGCGGCGTGCTTCGAGCGCCATGGCGCGCCCGGCTTCGCCGCGCTCGCGCGCGTCCTCGCGCACGCGGCGTCCAAGGACGGGCTCGAGGTGATCCTCGACTTCAAGCGGGGCGACATCGGCATCAGCGCCGACCACTACGCCGCGAGCGCACGCGGCCCGCTCCGCGCCGGGTGGACGACGGTGAGCCCGTACCTCGGGTCCGAGTCGATCGTCCCGTTCCTGGCGCCCGGGCACGGCGCCTTCGCGCTGGTGCGGACGTCGAACCCGTCGGGCGACGCCGTCCAGTCGCAGCGGCTCGCCGACGGGCGGACGGTCGCGGAGATGGTCGCGGACCTGGTGGCTTCGGTCGGCGGCGCGCACCTGGGTTCGCGCGGCTTCAGCGCGCTCGGCGCGGTCGTCGGCGCCACCAAGCGCGCGGATGCCGCGGCGCTGCGCGCGCGCATGCCGGCGCAGGTGTTCCTGGTGCCCGGGTTCGGCGCGCAGGGCGGGGGCGTCGACGACGTGCTGCCCTGCTTCCGCGCGGACGGTCAGGGTGCCCTCGTCACCGCGAGCCGCTCGGTGATCTACGCCTTCGGCCCGGGCGACCGCGACTGGCGCGGGAGCATCCGGCGCGCGGCCGAGGATCTTCGGGCGCAGATCGGCGCCGCGCTGGGGGCGCGGGCATGAGCGTCGGTGCGCGGGCGGCCGCGCTCCTGGCGTGCGTGGCCGCGCTGGTGGCCGTGCCCGTGGCAATGCGCGACGCGCCGCCCGCCTCACGCGGGGCGTCCGAGGTGATCGTCTGGACGCCGCACCACGAGCAGATCCGCGCCGAGTTCGGCGAGGCCTTCTCGGCGTGGCACGAGCGGCGCTTCGGCACGCCGGCGCGCGTGGTCTGGAACGCCCCGGGCGGGATCGGGGACATCCGCCGCATGCTCGAGGACGCGGCGACCGCCGCGCTGCGCGCGGGCACGCCGGTCGGCGGCAACGCGGACGTCCTCTTCGGCGGCGGGCTCCACGAGTTCGAGCGGCTGGCCCGGCCCATCGAGGTGGGCGCCGACGACGGCATCCGGCGGGCGACCGTCCTGGAGCCGCTCGAGTTCGGAGAGGACTTCCTCCGCGACGCCTACGGCGACGGCACCATCGCCGGCCGGCCGCTCCTCGACCCGGGACGCCGGTGGTTCGCGGCGGCGCTCGCCGCGTTCGGGATGGTGTGGAACAACGACTCGCTCGCCAGGCTCGGCGTACCCGCGCCCGCGGGCTGGGAGGCGATGGCGGACCCTCGCCTGCGCGGGGAGGTCTCGCTCGCGAACCCGCTCCAGTCCGGAAGCGCGGCCTCGGCGATGGAGGCGATCCTGGTGCGCGAGGGCTGGGACCGCGGCTGGGCCATCCTGCGCCGGGCCGCGGCCAACGCGCGCAGCATCTCGGCGAGCGGCACGCGCGGGCCGGCGGACGTCTCGCAGGGCCAGGCCGCGGTGGCCCCGTGCATCGACTTCTACGGCCGCTTCGAGGAGCAGGCTGTCGCCGACGGCGGCTCCCCCGGCCGCGTGGGCTACGCGGAGCCCGCCGGCGCGACGTCCGTCGATCCCGACCCGATCGCCGTGCTCGCGGGTGCCCCTCATCCGGCGCTTGCCGGGCGCTTCGTGGAGTTCGTGCTCTCGCGGGACGGCCAGCGGCTGTGGCAGCTGCCGCCCGGCGCCGAGGGCGGTCCGCGGCGCTTCGCGCTCCGGCGCCTGCCGGTCCACCGCGGGCTCCATGCCGCGGAGCGCGACCGCTTCGTCGACCGCGTGGACCCGTGGGCCGTGGCGGGCGACGCGCCCGCCGCGCAGCCCGGCGTGCGGCCGCTGGTGGCGCCCGTCTTCGCGGCCTTCGCGGTCGACAACCGCGAGCTGCTCCGCAAGGCGTGGGCGCGCATCGCCGCGCATCCGGCCCATCCGCGCGACGGCTCCGTCCTGCGCGCGGCCGACGCGCGCGACCCGTCGCTGCGCGCCATGCTCGAGGCGTTCGACCGCATCCCGGCGGTGCCCGCCCCGGCAGGTGCGGCGCTCGACCTCTCCGACGAATCCGCCCGGCGGTCCGTGCGCAGCGGCTGGCTCGCGGGCGCATGGTCGCGCGACGGGCTGTGGCCGGCCGGCGACTCCGGCGCCGACTCGCTCCGCCGCCACCTGGCGCGCGAGACCGAGCGCTCGCTCCGCGCGGTGCTCGCCGTCGACGCGGGGGTCTCGCCGTGAGCGCGCCGCGCGCCGCGGTGCTCTCGGTCGGGGACGAGCTCGTCCTCGGGGCGACGCTCGACACCAACTCGCGCACGGTGTCCGAGGCGCTCCGCGCGGCTGGCCTCGACGTGGTCGAGCACCGCACCGTGGCCGACGACCGCGCCGCGATCGAGCGCGCCATGGCCGATCTGGCGGCGCGGGCGTCCGTGCTCGTCGTGACGGGCGGGCTCGGGCCCACCGACGACGACCTGACGCGCGACGCGCTCAACGCGCTCGTCGACGGCGGGGCGGCGCAGGTGGAGGATCCGCAGGCGCGCGCCGACCTCGAGGCCTGGTTCGCGGGCCGCGGCCGGCCGATGGCGGCGATCAACCTCCGCCAGGCGCTGCGCCCCCGCTCCGCGCGCATCCTGCGCAACCTGGAGGGAACGGCGCCGGGCCTCGCCGCGGCCCTCGGCGCGTGCCGCGCCTACTGCCTGCCCGGTCCGCCCCGCGAGATGGTCCCCATCCTCGGCGGCCTGGTGATCCCCGAGGTCCGCGTGCCCGGCACGCCGCCGATCGCCTCGCGCGTGGTCGGCACGTTCGGGATCGGCGAGAGCGCGCTGGCGGAGATGCTCGGCGAGCGCATGGCCCGCGGGCGCGAACCGGCGGTCGGCACCACGGCGAGCGGCTCGGTGGTGTCGGTGCGGGTGGTCGCGCGCGGCGCGGACGCGCAGGCGCGTGCCGCGGCCGAGGAGGCCGAGTGCGCGCGCGCCGTGGAGCCGTACGCGTTCGGAAGGGGCGACGCGACCCT
>JBILFU010000029.1:0-12819 GCA_044351405.1 Phycisphaerales bacterium | reverse complement strand
TGGCCAAGAGCGGGTTCAGCCCGATGGAGATCGTGGAGGAGTTCCGCGAGGAGCTCCGCCGGGAGACGAACCTCACCATCGAGGCGCGCTCCACCGACCGCATGCGCCGCGCGTTCGCCGACGACCCCGGCATCAGCTTCCCGCGCGTCTACTGGGAGGCGACCGGCCCCGGCGTGCTCACCATCGAGCGCGTCCAGGGCAAGCTGCTCGCGCGCACGCCGTACTCCTCGATCCCCCCCGAGATCCGCAAGAAGATCATCGGCAACGGCGCCCGGGCCGTGTTCCGGCAGACGCTCGAGATCGGCTTCTTCCACGCGGATCCGCACCCGGGAAACATCTTCGTGCACGACGACGGGCGCGTGACCTTCATCGACTGCGGCATGGTCGGCCGCATCGGCGCGGACGCCCGCCAGCGCATCGCGGAGCTCGTCTTCGGCGTGGCCACCGGCGACGCGCGCATGGTGATGCGCGCCGCCATGCGCATGGGGAACGTGGAGCCCGACTCGATCGACGAGCGCGCCCTCCTCGACGACGTGCAGGAGGTGGTCGACCAGTTCGTCGGCAAGCCGATCGCGGAGATCGACGTCGCCGCGGTGCTCGACAAGTTCTACCAGATCCTCCGCGACTACAAGGTGCGCTGCCCCGCCGGCATGGTGCTACTCATCAAGGCGATGGGCACCATCGAGGGCGTCGCGCGCGACCTCGACCCCGACTACGAGATCATCGAGGCGGCGAAGCCCTTCATCTTCAAGCTGGTCAACGACCGCTACTCGCCGAAGGCGCTCACCAAGCGGCTCACCAACACCATCTTCAACTACGCCGAGCTGATCGACTCGCTGCCCAAGCAGATCAACGGCATCCTGCGCAAGCTCCGGCTGGGCGAGGCGAAGGTGAACTTCCACGTCGAGGGCATCGAGCGGTTCCGGATGTCCGTGGAGCACACGGCCACCACGGTCTCCTACGCGCTCCTCATCAGCGCGCTGCTCGTGGCGAGCGCCCTGCTCCTCCATGCCTCGCACGGCGAGACCTCGAGCATGGTGGGCACCGTCGGCCTGGTGGGCTTCCTGCTGGCGGGGTTCCTCTCCGTCGGGCTGATCTGGGACATCTGGCGCACGCGCCGGCTGAACCAGCGGTCGGTCCGCGACGAGGAGCAGGTCGAGCGGAAGATGCGCGGCTGAGCCCCGCGCCGGGGCCCTCAGACGACAGCGCGGGCCCGGTCAGCCGGCCCCACCCCACGTGAGAGCCGATCGACCTCGGACCCGCTGCCGTCCCCCGGGCTCGCCGACCATAACCGGGAAATCGCGGAACGCAAGGAGGTGATCGCGAATTGCGGACTCGTCCCGGGTGGGCCCTCGCTCCGGGCGAATCCCGCGGCAGAATCGGCTCATGCACCGATCCAGCTCCGCGGCCGCCCTGGCCGCCGTTGCCGCATTCGCCTGCCCGCACGCCCTTGCGCAGTTCTCGCCCGATGCGGGCAATCCGCTCCTCCTCGCCGCGGGGACCGGCGAGCAGGTCCAGCCCAAGTCCATCGCCATCCCGGGCGGCGGCTTCTACCTGAGCTGGTTCGACGGCGGCAGCGGCTACGACACGTGGCTGCAGCGCTTCGACGAGGACGGCACCCCGCTCTGGCCGAACGGCGGGGTCCGCGTCCTGGACACGAACTTCAGCAGCACCGAGGACTACGGCCTGACCATCGACGCGGCGGGCAACGCCGTCGTCGTCACGCGCCGAGACAGCCCCTCGGTGGCGGTGGTGGCGCAGGCCGTCTCCCCCGCGGGCGAGCTCCTCTGGGGCCCCGGCGGCGTCGTGGTGTCCGGCGGAGGGAGCGTCAACTCCCCGAAGGCCGGACGCACCGGCGACGGCGCGGCCGTGGCCGGCTGGACCGAGGGCAGCCGAGCGAGGGTGCTCCGCCTGAACCCCGACGGCACGCCCGGCTGGGCGGCCACCGCGACCATCACCGACAACACGGCGACCACCATCCTGAGCGACCTGCAGCCCGGCGGCGGCCAGGACGTGATCGCCTCGGTCGTTCGCTACACGACCTTCACGGGTGCCAAGACCCTCCAGGCGCAGAAGTTCTCCGGGACGGGCGCGGCGCTCTGGGAGTCGACGAACGTGCGCGTCTTCTCGACGGGCTCGCTGCAGTTCGGCAACTTCCCGCCGTTCCTCCCGGACGGCGCGGGCGGCGCGGTGTTCGCCTGGTACACGTCGAGCCCGCTGATGTCCCGCATGCAGTGGGTGGGGGCCGACGGCACGCTGCGCTTCGGCGCCTCGGGCTACGCCGTCACGGCGGACACCACCCGCAACGCGGTGAATCCCGCGGCCTGCGTGGATCCGGCGTCCGGACTGGCCTACGTGGCCTGGGCGTCGCAGGTCCCGAACTCGAGCACCTACGGAATCGGCGCGCAGTGCTTCGACCAGAAGGGCGTGACGCTCTTCGGCACCGACGGCATCGCGCTCGCGCCCGAGGAGAGCGTCTACTCCATGTCGCTCCCGGCGGCGGCCAACGTGGGCGGCAAGGCGATGTTCACGTGGCAGCGCGCCTCGGCGTTCGGGGCATCGGCCCTGCAGTCGCGGCTGGTGGGCGCGTCCGGCGCCGAATGGAAGTCACCGATGGCCGTCACGGGCGAGCAGGCGCTCGGCCGCCAGGCGCTCCTCGCGATGCCCGGCGGGGGCAAGCCCTGGGCGCTCTCGGTCTTCGAATCCGGCGGCACCGGCAACGCCGACCTGTACGGCGCCCGCATCAACCCCGACCGCACCCTCGGGACGCCTGCCTCCGGCTGCGGCGACCTGACGGGCGACGGCTCCACCGACGGCGCCGACCTCGGCGTGCTGCTCTCGCAGTGGGGACCGTGCGCCGGATGCTCCGCCGACTTCGACGGCAACGGCATGGTGGACGGCGCGGACCTCGGCGTGCTGCTCTCCTGCTGGACGACCGACTGACCGCGCGGACCGTCACGCGCGGCGCGTGCGCCAGGCCCGCTCGAGCCGCTCCGCGCTGACGCGGACGGGCGTGCGGAGCTCCTGCGCGAACAGGCTGACGCGGTACTCCTCGAGCAGCGCCCGGAAGGCGTCGAGCTCGGCGGGGTCGCGCCCGGACGCGGCGAGCGCCACCTCCGCGCGCGCGACCTCGGCCTCCCAGGGCGCGATGGCCCGCATGGCCTCGGCGTCGCGCGCGAGCCCGCCGGAGCCCAGCCGCCGCGCGCGCACCGCGAGCGCCGCCATCGCACGCGCCAGGCGGTCGAGATCGCCCCAGCCCGCGCGCTCGAGGAGCGCCGGCGATGCGAGCCGTGCCCGCTCCCTTCGGATGTCGGCCACCGACGCGGCCCACGACGGCGGGACCTTCCCCTCCAGGGCCTCGAGGACCTCGAGCGAGCGCCGGTGCAGGGTCGACAGCGCACGTACCGCCTCGGCGGCGGTCGCCGGCAGCGCCGCCGCGCCCTCGTCGAGCCGCCGCGCGAACTCGGCGGGGGTCCGGGGCAGCGCACGGCCGTCGACGAACGCGCGGCCCGCCACGAGGAGCGCGAGCGCGTCGCGGAGGCGGGCGCCCTCCGTGCCGGTCGACGCCGCCCAGTCGAGGGTAAGCGACTCGAAGCCGGCGGCGAACTCGGCGTGGTGCCGCAGCGCGTCCGCCGCGGCGATCGCCGCCAGCCGCCGCATGCCGAGCCGCGTGCGGCGGTCCGCCGACTCCGCGTCGGGCGCGACCGTCAGCGCGACGGAGGTGCCGCGGTCCTCGAGCGCCGGCCACCCGACCACGCGCACGCCGTCGACCGTGGACTCGACACGCTCCGGCAGCACGTCGAGGTCGAAGTCCCGGAGGCCCTCTCGCTCCCAGTCCGCACCGAATGCGCGCGAGGCGAGCGAGCGCCGGCGCGCCTCGGCGAGGGGCGCCGCCTGCGCGCGGACCGCCGCGGCATCGTCGCCGCGGGCCACCACCGCGCCGGCGTCGTCCACCACCTCCACGTGCATCCGCAGGTGCGGCGGCAGGGAGCGGAGGTCGAAGTCGCCGGGCGCGACCGCGGCCCCGGCGATCGCCGAGAGGCGAGCGGCCACCGCCTCGAGGAGCGGCCCCTCCCCGAAGTGGAGCCCTGCCGCCACCTCCTCCGCGACCTCGCGGAGCGGGAAGAGCCGGACCCGCAGTCCCTTGGGAAGGCTGCGCGCGAGCGCCTCGACCTTGTCGGCAAGCAGGCCGGGAACCAGCCACTCAAGCCGTTCGAGGTCCGCGCCCGCCAGGTCCGCGAGGGCCACCCGGGCATGGACCCCGTCGCCCGCGCTTCCGGGAGCGTGCTCGTAGCGCAGGTCCGCGGTCGTTCCCGGCCCGAGCGCCAGCCGATCCGGGAAGCGCTCCTCCATCCCGGGCTCCGGCTGCTGCGCGAGCAGGTCTCGCTCCTCCATGAAGAGGACCCGGGGATCGCCCCGCTCGGCCTCGCGCCGCCAGCGCTCGAAGGCAGGCAGGCTGTGGACCGAGGCGGGGACGCGCGCGTCGAAGAAGGCGAACCGCGCCTCCGCGTCGACGAGCAGCCCGCGGCCGCGCCGCTTGGCCTCCATTGCCTCGATGCGGTCCCGCAGTTGGCGGTTGTGGCGCACGAACGGCGCGTCGAGGTCGCAGTCGCCGTCCACGAGCGCCGCCTGGATGAAGAGGTCGCGCGCCCCGACCGGGTCCTCGGGGCCCCATGGGACGCGCCGGCGCGCCACCACCGTCAGCTCGCCGAACCGGACCCGCTCCCAGGCCGCCACCTGCCCGGTGGCACGCACCCAGTGCGGCTCGGAGCGGATGCGCTCCACCAGGTGCGGCGCGACCTGCTCGATCCAGTCGCCGCGGATCCTGGCCGCGACGCGGCCGAACCGGCGCGACGTCTCGAAGACCTCGGCCGCGACCAGCCAGTGCGGTGCGCGGCCCGCGATGGCCGAGCCCGGGAAGATCGAGAACCGCGTGCCCGAGGCGGTCCGGTAGTCGCCTTCGTCCGTGCGGAACGCCGCCTGGGTCACGAAGCCCGCGAGCACCGCGCGATGCACGCGCGCCGGGTCGACGTCGTCCGACGGCGGGCGCGTCCGGAGCCGCAGCCGTTCCTCGGCCATCGAGCGGAGCTGTCCGTGGAGCTCCGTCCACTCGCGCAACCGCTGGTGCGAGAGGAACCGCTGCCGGCACCACCGCCGGAGCGCCGACGAGCCGAGCCGGCCCGCCTCCTCGCGCCAGCGCCTCCACAGGCGGAGCATGGAGAGGAAGTCGCCCTCCGGATGGCGGAACTCGGCGTGCGCCAGGTCGGCGGCCCCGGCCTGCCCCGCCGGGCGTTCGCGCGGATCCGGGACGGAGAGGCCGGCGGCCAGCACCAGTCCCTCCGCGGCCACGCCATGCCGCACGGACTCCAGGAGGAGCCGCGACAGCCGGGGATCCACCGGGAGCCGCGACATCCGCCGTCCCGTCTCGGTGAGGCGGCCCCGCTGGTCGATCGCGCCGAGCTCGCGGAGCGTCTCCAGTCCCTCGGCCACCAGGCGCGGGCTGGGAGGGTCGATGAACGGGAAGTCCTCGATCGGCCCGAGCCGGAGCGCCTTCATCTGCAGGATGACGCTCGCGAGGTTCGTGCGCAGCACCTCGGGCGCCGTGAAGGGCTCGCGGGCGAGGTAGTCCTCCTGCGAATAGAGGCGCACGCACGTGCCGGGCCCGACGCGGCCGCACCGCCCCCGCCGCTGGTCGGCGGATGCGCGCGAGACCGGCTCCACCGGAAGCCGCAGGACGCGGGCGCGCCCGCTCCAGCGGGCCATCCGCGCCACGCCGGAGTCGACCACGAACCGGATGCCCGGCACGGTGACGCTGGTCTCCGCCACGTTGGTCGCGAGCACGATGCGCCGGGAGCCGCCCGGCCGGAAGACGCGGTCCTGCTCGGCGGCCGGAAGCCGCGAGTAGAGCGGCAGGATCTCGCACCCCCGGACCGAGGGCATGCGGGAGAGGAGCTCGGCGGCATCGTGGATGTCGCGCTCGCCGCCCAGGAACGCCAGGATGTCGCCCGGTCCCGCCGACACGCATTCCTCGACGCCCCTCGCCACCAGCTCCGCGGGTCCCAGGTCCTCCTCGCCGTCCGCGGGCGGGCGCCAGCGCGTCTCGATCGGGTGCAGCCGGCCGTCCACCGCGACCACCGGCGCGCCGCCGAAGTGCGCGGAGAAGCGCCCGGCATCGATCGTGGCGCTCGAGACGATGACCTTCAGCTCGGGCCGCCGCGGCAGGATGCGCCGCAGGCACCCGAGCAGGAAGTCGATGTTCAGGCTGCGCTCGTGGGCCTCGTCCACGATGATGGTGTCGGAGCGGCGCAGCAGCGGGTCGCGCTCGATCTCGGCGAGCAGCACGCCGTCGGTGACCAGGCGGACCAGCGAGTCTCCGGAGGTCCGGTCGTCGAAGCGCACCTTGAAGCCGACCGCGTCGCCCACGGCGGTGCCGAGCTCCTCCGCGATCCGGGCGGCGACGCTGCGCGCGGCGATGCGGCGCGGCTGCGTCACGGTGATCATCCCGGACGTCCCCCGCCCCGCGGCAAGGCAGATCTTGGGCAGCTGCGTGGTCTTGCCGGAGCCGGTCTCGCCGCACACCACCACCACCTGCCCGGCGGACAGGGCGGCCTGGATCTCCGCCCGCGCCCGCACCACGGGAAGGTCCTCCGGGAACCGGATGTCCAGGCCGGCGAGCCGTTGCATCCTGTCGGTCACGGCACGCGGATTCTAGGCGCTATCCTGCGCCGCTCGGGCGCTTAGCTCAGCGGCGAGAGCGCTGCTCTTACACAGCAGGGGTCACTGGTTCGAATCCAGTAGCGCCCACTGGACGGTCGATGCCCCACCACGCCTGCCACACCCCGTCCCGCACCCCCCGCCGCGCCGCCGCGACGGCGGCCGCGTGGGCCGTGGCCCTGGTGGCCGGGTGCTCGGACATGATGGTCGAGCGCGCCGACCCGGCGCTCTCCAAGGCACCGGTGGACCGCGCCAACGTGTCCGTCAAGTCGATCGACGTGGACCCGATCATGCGCGGCACGGTGGCCTCGGAGGCGGCACTGGTCGGGTTCGACCCGGTGGTCGTGCGCGGGTTCGGGCTGGTGGTGGGGCTCCGCGAGACCGGCAGCCGCCAGATGCCCGCGGACGTGCGGGCGTACATGACGCAGGAGCTCGCCAAGCGCGGGTACGGCAGCGGCCGCCCCGGCGCGCCCGAGGCCCGGCCGCAGGAGCTCCTGAACTCGAGCAACACCTCGGTGGTGGTGGTCGAGGGCGTCATCCCGCCGGGCGCGCCCAAGGAGTCGCGCTTCGACGTGCGCGTCATCGTGGCGCCCGGAACCTCGACCACCAGCCTGGAGGGCGGCACGCTCGTCTTCGCCGACCTGCGGCCGGGGCCGCTCTTCACGGGCAGCCGGCAGCCCAAGCCGCTCGCCGAGGCCTCGGGCGAGGTCCTGATCAATCCGTTCGTCGAGCCGAACTCCACGCAGCTCGACACCATCAACCGCATGAGCGGCCGGGTGCTCGACGGCGGCCTGGTCGCCAAGGACATGCCGCTGAAGCTGCGGCTCCTCACCCCGAGCCACTCGCGCGCGGAGACCATCCAGAACACCATCAACTCCCTGTTCCCGCGGGAGCCCAAGCAGCGCGACGACACCGCCCGCGGCCGCAGCGGGGACACGATCGACCTCTCCGTGCCGCCCTCCTTCGCCAAGCGCCCCGGCGAGTTCGCGGAGCTGATCCGGCACGCGCCGCTGAACATCGAGAACCCGGAGCAGAGCGCGACCGCGATCCGCCGGGCGCTCCTCTCCAGCCCGGGCGCGGCCGGGGCGGCGAGCTGGCGCTGGCAGGCGCTCGGCAAGCGCGTGCTGCCGATGATCCAGGACCTGTACGACTATCCCGAGGAGCAGCCGCGGTTCGCGGCCCTCAATACGGGCGCCAAGCTCAACGACCAGCTCGCCGTGCCCGCGCTCCTGGCGATGGCGCGCTCGAGCGACTCGCTGACCTACCGCAAGGAGTCCATCAAGCTCCTGACTCGCATGGGCACCAACGCGGAGATCGAGCTGGGCCTGCGGGAGCTGCTCGACGACCCGGAGGTCGAGATCAGGCTCGCCGCCTTCGATGCCCTGGAGCGCCGACTGGATCCGCACATCGCGGGCATCGAGCTCGGGAAGAAGTTCATCCTGAACTCCGTCCCCAGCAAGTACCCGATGATCTACGTCACGCAGTCGGGGCAGCCGCGGATCGTGGTGTTCGACGAGGCGCTCGCCGTCCGGCGCCCGATGACCCTCTACACCTGGGGCGGGCGGCTGATCATGCGCGCCGACGAGGGCGACGAGTACGTCGAGGTGTTCCACCGCGACAGCCTCGACGCCCCGGCGGTGCTCGACCGCGTGCGCCCGGGCGTCGCGGAGCTGGTGTCGTACTTCGCGGGCCGGCCCTCGCCCGACCGCCCGGAGGCGGGGATCGACCTCTCCTACAGCGAGACCATCAGCGCCCTGCACGAGCTGTGGCGCCTGAAGTACGTGCAGTGCGACTTCCGCGCCGAGCAGGACCGCATCCTCGCCGACGTCCTCCGAGACGACACGCGCTCCAAGGACGTCCGCCCCGAGTTCGGCTCGGCCGACGGCTCGGACCCGGGGTCCGCTCCCCAGAGCATGTCGGAGGTGGGGATGCAGGCGCCCAGCGGCCTCGAGGGCGCCTCCGTGGGCGCCGGGCTTGATTCGGCGAAGGCAAGGCGCGATACTGTCCCGCGCTGAACCCGCGCCGAGCGGGGCATCGAGGTCGCGAGCGAAGGGGCCCAGGACGGGCCCCGGGAGTCCGACAGGAGGTCTGCACGTGCGCCTTTCCCGCCTGGTCCTGAGCGGCTTCAAGAGCTTCGCCGACACCACCGAGTTCCGCTTCGACCTGCCCATCATCGGCGTGGTCGGCCCCAACGGCTGCGGCAAGTCGAACGTCGTGGACGCGATCAAGTGGGTCCTGGGCGAACGCAGCGCGAAGAGCCTCCGCGGCGGCGCCATGATGGACGTGATCTTCGCCGGCAGCGCCTCGCGCAAGCCGTCGGGGATGGCGAGCGTCACGCTGACCTTCGACAACCCGCCGCTCACCGCCGAGGAGCAGGCGCGCCTCGCGCCCGCGCCCGCGGTGCTCGAGGCGGAGGTCGACGCGGCCGCGGAGTCCGTGGACGAGGAGGGCGCGGACCTGGGCGCCGCCGTCGACCGCCATGCGGTCCGCCACCGCGGCCTCCCGGTGGACACCGACGAGGTCGAGGTCACCCGGCGCCTCTACGCCGACGGCCGCAGCGAGTACCTGATCAACGGCCGCAAGGTGCGCCTGCGCGACGTCAAGGAGCTCTTCATGGACACGGGCATCGGCACCGATGCCTACTCCATCATCGAGCAGGGCAAGGTCGACGCCATGCTGCGCGCCGCGCCGCTCGAGCGCCGGACCATCCTCGAGGAGGCCGCGGGCGTCGCCAAGTTCCGCGCCCGCAAGCTCGAGGCGCGCCGCAAGCTGGAGAACGCGGAGAAGAACCTGGTGGTGGTCCGCGAGCAGCTCGCGAGCACGGAGCGGCGCCTGCGCGTCGTGAAGGGCCAGGCCGAGAAGGCCCGCCGGTTCCGGGCCCTCGACGGGCGCCGCCGCGAGCTGCGCGAGGCGGTGGCGTTCGACCTCTACCACGAGTACCGGGAGCAGCTTTCCGGCCTGACGAGCCAGCTCCTGGGGCTGGAGGAGGAGCGCCGCAGGCTGGCGGAGGCGATCGCCGTGCTGGAGGACGGGCGCAACGCCGCCGAGGCGCAGCGGCAGGCGGCGCTGGACGCCCAGCGGGCCCTGGAGCAGCGGCGCTTCGAGGCGGTCGGCTCCGAGCGCCAGGCATCGCAGCGCGCCGAGCTGGCCGCTCGCGGCCTGGCCGAGGCGCAGGAGGAGGCCGCCGCCGACGAGGCGCGGCTCGACGAGCTGAACCGCCGCGTCGCGGAGCTGACTGCCGCCATCGACGACGCCGCCGAGCGGGTGGCCGCGGCCGCGGAGGCCGCGTCCGAGTCCGAGCGCGCCGTGATGACCGCCTCCGACGCGCGTGCCCGCACCGCGGAAGCCGCCCAGCAGGCACGCTCCGCCGCGGACCGCCTCCGCGAGCAGGCCGCCGTCGCCGACCGCGACGCCGCGCGCGCGGGAGCGCACCTGGCGTCCGTCGACGAGCGCGAGCGCGGGCTCGACGAGGCCCTCGCGCGCATCGAGCGCCGGCGCGAGCCGTTCGTGGCGGAGCTCGATGCCCAGCGCGCGGCCCGCAACGGCTGCACGGTGCGGCGCGCGGTGGCCGCCGACGAGGCCGCGCGCCTCGAGGCCGAGGTGCACGTCCACATCGCGGCCGCCGCCTCGCTGGGCGACCGGCATGCCGCGCTCGCCCGCCGGCTGACGGAGCTGCGCGACGAGCGGACTGCGCTCGAGAGCCGGAGCCGCCTGCTCGAGGAGATGCAGCGCGCCCACGACGGCGTCGACGAGGCCGTCCGGTCCGTGCTGGGCGACCGCGCCCGGTACCCGTCGGTGCTCGGGATCCTCGGCGAGTGGATCGAGGCCGACCTCCCGGACGCCGCCGCCGCGGAGGCGGCGCTCGGCCGGGACCTCGAGCTCCTCGTCATCGACTCGCAGGATCGCGTCGCCGAGGCCGCCCGCGGAAGGGCCGGCTCGCGCGGCCGCGTCACGTTCGCCGCCGTCGACCTGCCGGAACTCCCCGCCATCCGGCGCCCCGCCCGCCCGGGTCTCGCGCCGCTGTCGGAACGCGTGCGCAGCCGGGGCCCCGCCGGAGCGATGCTCGGACGCCTGCTGGCCGACACCTGGATCGCCTCGGACCTCGAGGCCGCCATGGACGCCGCGGCGACCAGCCACGCCGGCGCCCGGATCGTGACGCAGGACGGCACGCTCGTCGACGGTCTCGGGCGCGTGACGGTCGGCACGCCCTCCGGCGCGGGGGCCGGCGAGGGCCTGGTGGCCCGCCGCGCGGAGCTGGTGCAGCTGCGACAGCGCCTGGCGGCCGTTTCGATCGAGATGGAACTCGTCGAGGGCGAGGCCGCGTCGCTCTCCGCCCGCTCCGAGGAGGCGCGCGCGCAGCACCGTGCGCTCGAGGACCGGCTCGCGGAGGTCCGCCGGACGATCGTGGACGCCGACTACCAGCGCGACCGCTGCGAGCAGATGATCGCGCGCGTCGAGCACGAGCGGGCGGCGGTCGCGCTGGAGGGCGAGGAGCTCCTGCGCCGCGTCCGCGCGATGGAGGCGGAGCGGGCCGACATCACGGCCCGCATCGGGCTGGCACGCGCCGCGCACGAGGCGCTCGTCGGGCAGCACGCGGTGGCGGAGGCTTCCGCCGCCCGGGCGGCGCAGCGCGCGGAAGCCGCGGCCGAGGCGCTGTCCGCGGCCCGCGTCGCGGCCGCGGAGCTCGCATCGAGGCTCGATGCGCTCCGCCGCGAGCGACGCGCCTCGGAGCTGGCCCGCGACGAGCAGCAGCGCCAGCGCGCCCATGCCGCGGACCAGGCCGACCGCCGGCGCCAGCAGGCCGAGCGCCACCGGGCGACCATCGCCGAGGCGGAGTCGACCATGGCCGCCGCGCGGACCGAGCTCGAGGCCACCTCCCGCGAGCTCGAGGCGGCGGCCGCCTCGGTGGCCGCGGCGCAGCGTTCCGTGGACCAGTCCGCCGAGGCGCTGCGCATCGCGCGCGGGCAGGCCCAGATCCTGGAGCGCAACTGGAGCAGCGTGGAGCTCGGCCGGCGCGAGGTGGAGTTCAAGCGCGAGGCGCTCGAGGAATCGACGCTCGGGGAGCTCGAGCTCGACCTCCCGGCCGCGTACGGGCCGCACCTTGCCGCGCGGGCCGCGCCCGGCTTCGCCGCCACCGACCGTGCCGCCGCCGAGCGCGAGCTCGCATCCCTGAAGGACGAGATCCGCGCGCTTGGCAACGTGAACCTGGACGCCATCGACGAGGAAGGACAGCTCGAGCAGCGCAACGAGGAGCTCGTGCGCCAGGTCGCGGACATCGATGCGGCCACGGGCCAGCTCGGCGAGCTCATCGTCCAGCTCGACGCCGTCACCAAGGTCCGCTTCCAGCAGGTCTTCGACACCGTGCGCGAGCGCTTCGCCGGGACCGGAGGCATGTTCCGCCGACTCTTCGGCGGCGGCAGCGCGGACCTCTACCTGGTCCCCGACGAGGAGACCGGCGAGGTGGACATCCTCGAGTCCGGCGTCGAGGTCCGGGCCAAGCCGCCCGGGAAGGAGCCGCGGCTCATCAGCCAGCTCTCCGGCGGCGAGAAGACCATGACCGCCGTGGCGCTCCTCCTGAGCATCTTCCAGAGCAAGCCGAGCCCGTTCTGCGTGCTCGACGAGGTGGACGCCGCGCTCGACGAGGCGAACGTGGAGCGCCTGTGCGGCGTGCTGCGCGAGTTCCTCGACCGCAGCCACTTCATCGTCATCACCCACCACAAGCGGACCATGCAGGCCTGCGACCAGCTGTACGGCATCACCATGCCGCAGCGCGGCGTGTCCAAGCGCGTCAGCGTCCGCTTCGAGCAGGTGGGGTCCGACGGCACCATCGCGCAGGATGCGGTGGCCGCGCAGGACGCGGCCGACCACAGCCGTCCCTCCGACGCGCTGGCGGGCGCATGGGAGCGCAACTGACGCCCCGGCGCCGCCCGTCCCCCGGCACGCGGGCTCACGCCATGCCGAGCGCCCGCGCCTGGCGGTGCACCTCCGCGTGGAGGTCGGCGGTGAGGGCCGGGGTGGCCGCGTAGCCGCCGGACAGGAGGAGCGCCACGGGCACGCCGCGCGCCCGGCACGCGAGCAGCACCGCGCGTTCCCGGGCGACCAGTC